>PMOU01000335.1 GCA_003161205.1 Actinomycetota bacterium
CCGGTCAAACTGAGTCCGCGAATCCGCTTTTACTAACTTGAGGTAATTGCAATTTCACGCATTGTCATAGGTAATCGCGCACTATCAGTAATACCCATCGGCTTCTTCGAAAGCCCAGGCGCTACAGGGATTTCCGTAGACGGCCTTGATGTAGCCCAGCCCCCACCTGATCTGGGTGGCCGGGTCGGTCTGCCAGTCTGCTCCGGCGCTGGCCATCTTGTCCCCCGGCAGTGCCTGCGGGATGCCGTATGCGCCGCTCGCGTTCTCGGCGTCGTAGACCCAGCCGCTTTCCCGGTTCCACAGGTCCAGCAGGCAGCCGAAGTAGGTCTGCGGACTGAACCCGAAGCTGCCCATGATGCTGTAGGCGGTGGACTGCGCGGTGCCCGGGTCGGGCGGGCTGGACGTGACGTAGGTGACGCCGCTGCCGCCACCCGATCCGGTCCCGGTGCCCGGGTTGGCCGCCTTGACCTGAGCGGGCGAGGCCAGCTTCGGCTTAGCCACCACGGTCAGCGTGCGCGCCGCGGCGGTCATCGCGATCAGCTGCTCGCGCTCGGCCTCGAGCAAGGACATCGTGTGACTTCCCGGCACCGCCTCAATGGCCTCGGCGGCGCTGAAAGCACCCGATGCGGGCGCGAAGACCATAGCCCCCACCGCCACCCCTATAACCACGATCGCCGCGATAACGGCGACCGGAAAGACAATGCCGAAACGCCGGAACAAGCCTCGTTTACGCCGACCGCTACGAGCCCCAGTCCCGTGTCGCGACAAGGCAATCCTTTCGTCCAGCCACGCCCGCCAGAGGCCAGGCGCCGATTCGAAGATGCCCGGCATGCTGGCTGCGAGCCCACCCGGTAAACCGTTGCGCCACCAGCCCGCTGCACCTGACCTGGTGCGTCGCTTGGCTCGCCGCGCACAAGTACCGCTGGCGCTCAAGAATGCCAGAAAGACCCGCCAGACGCGCGGCACTTACCCGAGAAAAATAACGAGCGGGCTGACTGAATTGCCGGTGACTATGGCCAAGAATGAAGACACTCTTTGTAATCAATATAGATCAGGGAGTTATCGCGACATGCCGGCGGATGTGATCTTCACCGCGCGGGACCGTGATCACATCCGGCGATCCGCGACTAACCGGCCGCGTCGTCGCGCGGACGCCGGGAAATGTCGGCACCCGCCGATAGTCTCGCCGACATGAACGTGGCATTCAGTGACCTGGATCCGGAATCTGTCGAAGACATGGTCGGGACCGACTGCTACCAAGCCGCGCTGGGATACGTGCGGCGGCAGGCGGTGGTCCATCAGGTGTGGGTGGCCGCGCAGAACGAGCTCTGGGGCCTGGTGCAAGCGGTCCTCGGCGAGTTCTACACGCCCGTGGTCCATTTCTCGCGCCGGGGGTCAGCGCTCGAGGTCACCGGGGCGCAGTGCAGCTGCCGCGCCGGCCACGGCTGCGAGCACGCCGCGGCACTGCTCATCGCGGCCACGCAGACGGCGGACGGCGCCCTCGCGCACGGCGGCCCTGCCGTTCCGCGCCAGGGTCCGCGCCCGCGGGCCTGGGACAGGTCGCTGGAGTCGCTGCTGGCCGGCGGGCATGAGGCCAGGCCGCCGGGCGAGACGGCACTGGCCATCGAGCTGACGCTGGTCGGCGACCAGGCCGGGCGCGAGCGCAGGTTCGCGGCCCAGCCCCAGCCGGCCGGGCCGTCGGTGCGGCTGATGGCACGGCTGGTGCAGCCGGGTAAAAACGGCGGCTGGATCGGCGGCACGCGGGGCTGGGGCAAGCTCGAGAGCTACGGTTATTTCACGGATTGCTCCGGGCCGCAGCTCCAGATCCTGCGGGAGCTGCTCGCGCTGTACCGGACGCGGGACAGCCAGCCCTATTACTACTACTCCCACGGCGACGAGCGGTCGATCGAGCTGTCCGCGTTCGAGTCGGAGCGGCTCTGGCCGCTGCTCGATGAGGCCGAGAAGGCCGGCCTGCCGCTGGTGTACGGACGCAAGCTCGGCGCGATCGAGCGGTACCGCGACGCGGAGCTCTGCCTGGACGTCATCCAGGATCAGGCCGGGGGCGGGCTGGTTATCGCCCCCGTGCTCCGCGTCGGCGGAACGACGGCCGAAGGCGCGGTCCCGGTCCGGTTCATCGGCACCAAGGGTCACGGCGTGATCTACCTCGACCAGGCCGAAGCGAGGCGGAACGCCGAACCCGCCAGCTGGCGTTTCCGGCTCGCCAGGCTCAGCCGGGCCGTTCCGGCGGAGTTGCAGGCCATGGTGCTGGCGGATCAGCGGCTTGAGGTGCCAGCCGCCGGGCAGGCCCGGTTTCGCGAGGCGTTCTATCCGCGGCTGCGGCAGACCGCCACGCTGATCTCCTCCGATGGCTCCTTCGTCCCGCCGGCCATCCCGGACCCGACGCTGGTGGTGCGCGCGTCGTATGGTGACGGCCACGAGGTCCAGCTCGACTGGGAGTGGGCCTACCAGGTCGGTGACTCGCGGTTCCGGGCGGAGCTGCAGCCGGTACCCGGCGATACCGGGTACCGGGACGGGGAGGCCGAGCAGGCGATTCTGGACCGCCTGCGGCGCGACGGACTGCTCGGCGACCGGCCGCTGGTCCCCGGCGCGCGGCTCAGCGGCCTGGACACCATGCGGCTCACCACCGAATTGCTGCCGCTACTGGACGGGCAGCCCGGAGTAGCCATCGAGGTCCGCGGGGAACCCGCGGACTACCGCGAGGCGGGCGATTCGCTGCGCGTCGGCTTGTCCACCGGACAAAGAGCAGGCGAGGTCGACTGGTTCGACCTCGGGATCACGATCACGGTCGAGGGCCGCGAGGTCCCGTTCACCGATGTGTTCATCGCGCTCAACCGCGGTGAGTCACACCTGCTGCTGCCCGACGGCGCCTACTTCAGCCTGGACAAACCCGAACTGCGGCGGCTCGCCAGCCTGATCGAGGAGGCCCGGGCGCTGCAGGACGACCCGGACGGCCCGCTGAAGATCAGCCGGTTCCAGGCCGGGCTGTGGGAAGAACTGATCGCCCTCGGCGTGGCCGACAGCCAGGCCCGGGCCTGGCAGCAGCAGGTGCAGGGACTTCTGTCGATCGCCGCGGTTGACCGCAAGGCACCGCCGACGACGCTGCGGGCCCAGCTGCGGCCCTACCAGCTGGACGGGTTCCAGTGGCTGGCGTTCTTGTGGGAGTACCGCCTCGGCGGCATTCTCGCCGACGACATGGGGCTCGGCAAGACGGTGGAGTCCCTGGCGCTGATCTGCCACGCGCGGCAGGCCGAGCCGCAGAGCCCGCCGTTCCTGATCATCGCGCCGACCAGCGTGGTGCCGAACTGGGCGGCCGAAGCCGCGCGGTTCGCCCCCGGCCTGAAGGTGGTGACGATCACGGACACGCTCGCCCGCCGCGGCACCGACCTCGGCGCGCTCATCGCGGGCGCCGACGCGGTGGTCACCTCCTACACCCTGCTGCGGCTGGACTTCGACGCCCACGCGGCGACGGACTGGTCCGGGCTGATCCTGGACGAGGCCCAGTACACCAAGAACCATCAGTCGAAGATCTACCAGTGCGCGCGGCGGCTGCCGGCCCCGTTCAAGGTCGCCATCACCGGCACCCCGATGGAGAACAACCTGATGGAACTGTGGTCGCTGCTGTCGATCACGGCGCCTGGCCTGTTCCCGAGCCCGGCGCGTTTCCGGGAGTACTATGCCCGCCCGATCGAGAAGCAGGGCGACGACGAACTGCTCGCCCAGCTGCGGCGGCGGATCAAGCCGCTGGTCAAGCGCCGGACCAAGGAGCAGGTGGCCGCCGACCTGCCGGAGAAGCAGGAGCAGGTACTCGAGATCGAACTGCACCCGCGGCACCGCAAGCTCTACCAGACGCACCTGCAGCACGAGCGGCAGAAGGTCCTCGGCCTGATCGGTGACGTCAATGCCAACCGGTTCATGATCCTGCGCTCGCTGACCCGGCTGCGCCAGCTGAGCCTGCACGCCGCGCTGATCGACAGCGCCCATGGCGATATCCCCTGCAGCAAGATCGACACGCTGCTCGAACAGCTCCAGGACGTGGCCGCAGGCGGCCACCGGGCGCTTGTCTTCAGCCAGTTCACCTCCTTCCTCGGCCACGTCCGCGCCCGGCTCGACGCGGCCGGGATCAGCTACTGCTACCTGGACGGCAAGACCCACGACCGGGCTGCGGTGCTGCGGCGCTTCAAGGACGGCACGGATCCGGTGTTCCTGATCAGCTTGAAGGCAGGCGGGTTCGGGCTGAACCTGACCGAGGCTGACTACTGCTTCCTGCTGGACCCGTGGTGGAATCCCGCGACCGAGGCGCAGGCCATCGACCGGACGCACCGGATCGGGCAGACCCGCAACGTCATGGTGTACCGGCTCATCGCCAAGGACACGATCGAAGAAAAGGTCATGGCGCTGAAGGCACGCAAGGCCGGCCTGTTCACCGACGTGCTCGACGGCGGCAACGCGTTCGGCGGCAGCCTGGACGCCGACGACATCCAGGGTCTGTTCGCCTAGGCAGCCGACGCCTCTACCAGAATTGAGGAGGCCTGACACAATTGAGCTATGGAAACACCTCTCTCGCCCCTCGACTTCGCCCGTCGGACCCGT
Source organism: Actinomycetota bacterium (assembly GCA_003161205.1). Next base: position 4,612 of record PMOU01000335.1, read on the forward strand.
CGGCTGCATGGCGGCCGCGAGGCGGTCGTCGACGGGTTTGTGCGCCTGTCCTACGAGCAGTTCTTCGATCGCTGTGACCGCTGGTCCTCGGCGCTGCAGGGACTGGGGGTGGAGCAAGGCGACCGGGTCGCCACGATCGCACCGAACACGCACGCGCAGCTGGAGTCGTTCTACGCCGTGCCGCAGCTCGGGGCCGTCCTGGTGCCGATCAACTACCGGCTCACCCCGGAAGACTTCGTCTACATCGTGAACCACTCAGGTGCCACGGTGGTGTGCGCGACCGGCGAGTACCTGGCGGCCGTCGACGGCGTGCGCGACCAGATGCCGGACGTGAAGCATTTCGTGGCCTTCGATGGCACCGCAGACGGCTGGCTGGACTACGAGGCGGCCATCGCGGCGGCGAGTCCCGGCTTCACCCGGCCGCAGATCGGCGAGCGAGACCTGCTCTCGATCAACTACACCAGCGGCACGACCGCGCGCCCGAAGGGCGTCATGATCACCCACAGGAACGCCGCGATGAACATCATCGGGACCCTGCTGCACATGCCCATAGCGGTGGGCGAGCGGTACCTGTGGACGCTGCCGATGTTCCACGCCAACGGCTGGACCTACACCTGGACCGTGACGGCGGCCGCGGGCACCCACATCTGCCTGCGCAAGGTCGATCCGGCGACGATTTTCGAGCTGATCAGGGACGAGAAGGTGACCTGGCTGTGCGCGGCTCCCACCGTGCTCATCTCGCTGGCCAACGCTCCGGCTTCGGTGCGCGGTGAGGTGCCAGCCGGCGTGCACGTCGTGACCGCCGGGGCCCCGCCCGCGGCGGCCACGATCGAGCGGCTGGAAGGAGAGTTCGGCTGGGTGATCACGCAGGCCTACGGGCTGACCGAGACAGCTCCCTTCATCACGGTGTGTGCCCCGCTGCCCGAGCACGAAGGCCTGGCGCTATCTGACCGCGCCGTCATCAAGGCCCGCCAGGGAGTCGAGCTGCTCACCTCAGGCGAGCTGCGGGTGGTCGACACCGACGGCAGCGAAGTTCCCGCCGACGGGCAGAGCGTGGGCGAGATCGTCGTCCGCGGCAATGTCGTCATGGAGGGCTACTACCAGGACCCGGAGGCGACCGAGCGCGCCATGGGCGACGGCTGGTTCCACACCGGTGACGCGGCGGTGGTGCACCCGGACGGTTACACGGAGATCCGCGACCGGCTCAAGGACGTCATCATCAGCGGCGGAGAGAACATCTCCTCGGTCGAGGTCGAGGGAGTGCTGCTCCGCCACCCGGCCGTGCAGGAGGTCGCGATCGTCGGCCTGCCGGACGACAAGTGGGGAGAAACCCCGCACGCCTTCGTGGTGCTCCGCGACGGTGCCAGCGCCACCGAGGCGGAGATCATCGAGTTCGTGCGGGAGCGCCTCGCTCACTTCAAGGCCCCGCGGGGCGCCAGCTTCGTCAGCGAGCTGCCCAAGACCGCCACCGGCAAGATCCAGAAGTTCGTCCTGCGGAAGGGGGCACCCAACCTCGCCCACCAGTAGAGGGGCCCAGGAGAGGGCCCGGAGAGGGGCCCAGGAGAGGGCAGGGACGAATCGATGGCTGTGGCAGCCTGCGCATTCTTTTCGTTAGGCTGCCGCAGCCATCGACTTGAGAGCGCTTACCAGTCGAACGCTTCGGCCTGGCTGCGGTACTCGAACAGCTCGGTCTTGTCGAACCACAGGTTCACCTCGTACTCGGCTTCCTTGGGGTTACCCGAGGCGTGCACGAGGTTGGCCACCGCCCTGCCCGTCGCGACGGCGACGGTCTTGGTCTGGTGCGCGAAGTCGCCCCGGATCGAACCGGGCTGGGCCTCGTTCGGATAGGTGGAGCCCACCATCTTGCGTACGGTGGCCACCGCGTCTTCGCCCTCGACGACGAATGCGATGACCGGCCCCCGCTGCATGAACGCCGCGGTCGCGTTGTAGACGACCGGTCCCGTCCGCTCTTCCAGGTCGAAATAATGCCTGCGGGTGAACTCGGCGTCCATCTCGCGCATTTTCACGCCGATGATCTTCAGCGACGCGTCTTCGAACCGCTGGATGATACGTCCGGCTAGGCCGCGGACTACGGCATCGGGCTTCAGCACGACAAGCGTGCGCTCCCGAAACTGCTGAGAGTCGGCCACAGTGATCCTTTCCCCTTTACGAATGGTCACAGGGTAGCGGCCCGCGTACGTAAACCGGCATACAAGCTGGCTGCGGGAGCGTCACGCTCTGGTACCGGCTGAGCGAACCGCGGCGCATGGCTTGGGCCGGGTTCGTTTGACATGATCTCCGGCAAAGCTGACACTTGGCCGTGGTCCGGCGATATTACAGGGTGATCGCGGCATGCGCGGCGGCGGTTGGCGGCCTGGCGCTGCTGCCGGTCACCCCGGCGCAGGGAGCCGCCCGGCCGCCCTGGGCGGCGCCGGTCCCCGCATCCCGNNGACGCCCAGAAGGTACCCGCGCTCGCCATTGTCGGCGCCTCGTTCACCGCCGGGGTGGGGCCGGGTAACCCGACCAAATCATGGGCCTTCCTGCTGGCCCGCGGGCTGCACTGGGACGCCGTCATCTACGGCGATCCCGGCGCCGGCTATGTGCGGNNGAGCAGCGGCGGGTAACACAGGCCATCGCCCTGATCCGGGCTGAGGCGCCGCGAGCGCGCATTGCGCTGCTGACCGTCTTTCCCGGGCGTTCACACCGGGCCGCGGCCGACCGGACGGACCGCGCCATCGTGACGGCCGCGAAGGCCGCGGATCGCCAGGTCATCATCATGGATCCGCTGGCCGCGGGCTGGAGCTTCGGGCACGTGCCCGGCGGCCTGCACCCCACGGCGGCCGGCAGCGCGTGGATTGCCGCGAAGGTGGCCGGGATCTTGCGGGAGGACGGCGTACGGCCCGTGGTGCCCGGGCCGGTCAAGCCCGGGCCTGCCACGCTCACCATCTGCGACTTCGGTATCCGTGCTCCGGCACCGCCGCGGTAATCGCGCCGAGCTGGTCAGGGCGGCGTCCGGGATGTCCAGGATCGGGCCGGGCCGGCCGCGGTAAGCCGGCAGGCGGAGCCGCATCAAGGTTCCCCCGTCGGCCGGGGCCTCAGCCTGGATGGTCCCGCCGTGGCTTTCCGCCACCTGACGGACGATGGCGAGCCCGAGGCCCGAGCCGGGTACGCCGCGGGCCAGCGGTGCCCGGTAAAAGCGATCGAATACGTGCGGCAGGTCGGCGGGCGCGATACCGGGCCCGTGGTCGCGCACGGTGAGTTCGCCGGCCTGCAGGCTTACCTCCACCACGGCGTCGGGCGAGCCGAACTTAGCCGCGTTGTCCAGCAGGTTCCT
>PMOU01000163.1 GCA_003161205.1 Actinomycetota bacterium
GGCTGGGTGCGGATGTCCGGCCGGATCAAGGACATCATCAACCGGGGCGGGGAGAAGTTCTCGGCGCTCGACATCGAGTCGGCGATCGGCTCGCACCCGGACGTGTCCGCCGTCGCGGTCACGTCCGTGCCGGACGAGCGGTTCGGCGAGGCGGTCGGCGCCTGGCTGGTCCTGGCCCCGGGGGCCGCGTGGGACGGCCCCGGCCGGCTGCTCCAGCATCTGGAGGACGTCAAGCTCGCCCGGCAGAAGATCCCCACCCAGTGGACCGTCGTGCCCGCGCTGCCGACGACGGCGAGCGGCAAGATCCAGAAGAACAGGCTGACCCAGCCGGATCGGGACCAGTGAGCCCGGCCGAGCTCGCCGCGGCCAGGCCGGGACGCTCCTGGCAGCCCGGCCCGCAGCGCCGGGCCCAGCTCGCCGGGGCGGCGGCCCGGCAGTTTCACCGGCTCGGCTTCCACCAGGTTTCCGTGGCCGACGTCGCCGCCGCGGTCGGGCTCACCGCGCCGGCCATCTACCGGCACTACAAGAACAAGGAAGACCTGCTCGTCGCGGCCATAACGGACGCACTGGACACGGTTGAGGAAGCACTGGCCCAGGCCGAAGGCGCGACGGTGCCAGACTTCATGCTCATCATGGCCGGCGCCGCCGTGGCCCGGCGGGAGCTGTGGATCCTGCTGCAGCGCGAAATGCGCCAGCTGGGCCGGGAGCAGCGCCAGCCGCTCGACGAGCGGTTCAGCCGGATCGTCCGGCCGTTCACGGCCCTCATCGCGCGCGAGCGCGGGGACCTGGCGGGCCGGGACACCGGGCTGCTCACGACCGCGGTGCTGGCCACCCTGGCCAGCGCGTCGGTGTACCGAAGCCGGCTGCCGGACCGGGATCAGCAGCTGGTCCTGGCGGCCGCGGCGGAAGCCGCATGCGGAGCCCGCTGGGCCGCGGTCACCGAATCGGGCCATGAGCAGGAGAACACGGCCCGTTCGGCCTCTTGGGTGTCGGTACCGGATCGGGGCACGGAGATTCTCGACACCGCGATCCGGCTGTTCGCCGCCCGCGGGTACCAGGCCGTGAGCCTGGATGACATCGGCACCGAGCTCGGCATGGCCGGCCCCAGCCTCCTGTACTACTTCGCGACGAAGGCGGACATCCTCGTGGCCGCCTTCGCCCGGGCCGCTGGCTGGCTGGCTGCGCAGCGCGCTCCGGCCGGACCGGCGCGTTCGCTGGCGGACCTGACCGCCACCTACATCGACCTGGCCGTCCGGGAGAGACTCCTGTTCGGGGTCTACGTGTGGGAAGCGGTGAACCTTCCGCCCGAAGCGGGCAGGCGCATCCGGACCGGGCTGGACGCCGACATTCAGGCCTGGTGCGCCGCGCTCGCCCGCAGCCGGCCCGAGCTGACCGCCGGGCAGCGGCTGGCCCTGGTCCACGCCGCCAGGGCCGCCATTCACGACGTGGTCCGGCTGGGGCACTGGCACGACCGGCCGGACCTGACCATCATCCTCCGCGCCGTCGTCAGCGCGGTGCTGGCGGCCCCGCTCGAAAGGCAGGCCCCGTTGGAAAGGCAGGCCCCGTTGGAAAGGCAGCAGAGTTGAGCGACTACCGGTACCTGATCACCACGATCGAAGACAGCGTCGGCATCCTGCAGCTCAACCACCCCGAAAAACGCAACGCCCTCGGCTGGGAACTGCATCACGAGCTCATCGCCGCGCTCGAAGCCTGGGCCTACGACGACGATGTCGCCGCCGTCCTGCTGATCGGCAACGAAGACTACTTCTGCGCCGGCTGGGCGCTCGACGTCCTGCAGGACACCAGCGGCGACCAGCGGACCAGGTTCACCGACCTGGCGCTGCGGCTCATGACGTCGCTGTATGACTACCGCAAGCCGACGATCGCCGCGGTCGCGGGCGTTGCCCCCGGTTACGGCATGGACCTGGCGAACATGTGCGACATCACGATCGCGTCGCAGAACGCCGCCTTCGGCTCCACCCAGGTCAAGTACGCGATGAACGGTTTCTACCACGGCCTGCTCGCCAAGGCCGGCAGCCAGCGAGCCCGCCGGATGTTCTTCACCGGCGACCCGATCGACGCGCAGGAGGCGCTGCGGGTCGGGCTGGCCGACGAGGTCGTCCCGGTCGGCCAGCTGCGGGCCTCCGCGCTGCGCCTGGCCAGCCAGATCGCCGAGCACGGCGCCGAGCTGACCACCGTGCTGAAGGAAGTCGCCCTGCGCGCCACGGACATGGACCACATCGGCGCCACCGCGTACGAGCTGCGGGTCACCCACGACCTCGTCCAGCGGGGCCTGTTCACCCGGCGCGTGGACGACGGCCTCAAGCGCCTGCGGGCCGGCCAGAGCCCGGCCACCGAGCGGCTGGGCCAGCCGCCCCGAACCGCCGGATGACAGCCGACCTGAGCGGGCTGGCCGCGGTGGTCACCGGGTCGTCGCGGGGGCTGGGCCGGGCCTTCGCGGAGGCACTCGCGGCCGCCGGGGCGTCAGTGGTCGTCAACGGCAGGGATCCGGCGGCTGCGGATTCGGCCGCGGCCGCGATCAGGGCCCGCGGCGGGAACGCGATCGCCTGTGCCGGTTCGGTGGCCGACGCGCAGTTCTGTACCCAGCTCGTGCAGACCTGCGTCGACGCGTTCGGGGGACTCGGCCTGCTGGTGAACAACGCCGGGCTGACCCGGGACCGGTCGATGACCCGCATGACCGCCGAAGAGTTCGACGAGGTCATCGACGTGCACCTGCGGGGCACCTGGGCGTGCAGCGCGGCCGCCGCGCGCGCCATGCGAACCGCTGGCGGCCGTATCGTCAACATCACCTCCGGCGCGGGCCTGTTCGGAATGTGCGGGCAGGCGAACTACGCGGCGGCTAAGGCCGGGATCATCGGCCTGACCCGCGTCATGGATGCCGAACTGCGGCGCTTCGGCATTCAGGTCAACGCGCTCGCGCCGGTCGCCCGCACGGACATGACGGCCGTCTTCGATCACGGGGCGGTCGCGCACCAGCTTGCGTTCCCGCCCCCGGAGTCGGTGGCTCCCATCGTGGTGTACCTGGCCGGGGAGGCCGGCCGCCACCTGCACGGACAGGTTCTGTCCTTCGACGGGACCCAGCTGTCCGTATGGTCGCACCCGGAAGCCACGTCCACCTGGGTCCGGCCGGACGGCTGGGCGCCCGGGTCCTTCACCGGCGTCCTCGTGCCCGAGGTGATGCAACATCCGCACCCCGATCGCTGGGGCAGCGGAATCCTCGGCGGGTGACCCGCGTCATTCCTTTCCGCCGTCGTCCTCGCCCGGCCAGAAACCGGTGAGCTTGCGCGTGCCCTCGGCGCCCGCACGGTCCACGGCCGCCTTGACCAGCGCGAAGATCGCACCCTGAAGGGCGGCGGCGGTCAGGACCTCGCGCCAGCCTCGCTGCGCGTCGGTCGCCTTGGGCGCCTCGTCCTCGTGCGCCACGAGCTTCCAGATCCGCTTGAAGATCGCTCCGGCGAGGACGCCGCCGAGCACGCTGATCAGCAGGCTCACCGGCTTGTACAAGATCTTGATCATCGCCGCGTCCTTTCCCCGACTCGTCCACATCAGTCTTCACGCTGCGCACCGCTTCTAGCGGCACGGGCGGCGTCGTTGCCCTCCGACTGGTTCAGCGGCATGCGCTTACCCGGCCGGCCCGGCCTCTAACGCCGGCGGCGCTCCGAATCCGCTACGGCACGCACCTTTCCGGGATTCGCCAGCCTGCTCGGTCACCAGGCGGCGGCGCCCTCGGTGTCCAGCTGCACCAGGCCGCCCGGCGTCAGGTCATAGCGCGTCATCCCCGGCAGCGGAGGTGAGTACGCGTGCACGCTNNCGGATCGTCGAGAACGAGATCGTCGAGCACGCCGCCCGGCTGTTCGCCGAGCGGGGCTTTGCGGGCACGAGCGTCCAGGACATCGCCGACGCGATGGGGGTGAGCCGTCCGGCGCTCTACTACTACTTCAAGAGCAAGGACGACCTGCTGGCCAGCTTGGTCACCGAAGTGACGGAGGGCGCCGCGACGCAGATCCGGGCCGTGGCCCGGGAGGCGGACAAGGACGCCACCGAGCGGCTGCGGTCTGTCGCCTGGCTGCTGGCGTCCTGGCGGGCCGAGCAGCCGGGCCGGTTCCTGCTGCTCGTCCGGTCGGAATCGGTCCTGCCGCCGGACCTGGCGCAGATCAACGAGCGGGCGAAGCGGAGCACGCTGCGGGTCAGAGACGACCGGTGGTGATCGCCGGTCAGGCGCCGCCGTCCCGGATCGCCGCGAACTCCTGCGGAGTCAGCTCCAGGCTCGCGGCCGCGATGTTCTGCTCGGCGTGGGCGGGGGATCCGGTGCCGGGGATGGGCAGTATCTGCGGCGAGCTAGCCAGCAGCCAGGCCAGCACGACCTGGTACTGGGTGACGCCGAGCCGCTCGGCCGCCACGGCCACCCCGACGTTCTTGTCCGCCTGCTGGATCGGGGCCCAGGGCAGGAAGACCAGATCGTCCTGCTCGGCCAGGTCCACCAGCGGCGCCGACTGCCGGTCGGTCACGTTGTAGCGGTTCTGGACCGACACGATAGGGACGATCTGCTGCGCCTCGTGCAGCTGCTCCTCAGTCACGTTAGAGATGCCGACGTGCCGGATCTTGCCCTCGTTTTTCAGCTCGGCGATCGCGCCCAGCGACTCGGCCAGCGGCACCTTCGGGTCGGGACGGTGGAACTGGTACAGCGGGATCTGGTCGAGCTTGAGCCGCCGCAGGCTGCCCTCGCACGCCTCACGCAGGTGCTCCGGACGCCCGTCGGCATCCCAGCGGTTCGGGCCCGGCCGGACCAGGCCGCCCTTGGTCGCGATGACCAGATCGTCCGGGTACGGGTGCAGGGCCTCGGCGATCAGGGTCTCGCTGACCTCCGGGCCGTAGGAGTCCGCGGTGTCGATGAAGTTGACCCCCAGCTCGACGACGCGCCGCAGCGTGGCAATGGCCTGATCCCGGGTGGGCGGCTCTCCCCAGATGCCCGACCCGGTGATCCGCATAGCCCCGAAACCCAGGCGGTTGACGGTCAGGTCGCCGCCGATGTCGATGGTCCCGGCCGCCGCTGCGCTTGGCTGAGCGTTCACGAATACCTCCATGCTCGTCGTCAGCGTCAGCCTCTCATGCCGCGCCTGCGCGGGGCCCGCGGGGCCGGGCGTCACGGGCTGAAGACAAAGTGCTCGATGATCGCGGCCAGCTCAAGGGGCGTGTCACCTTGCAGGCTGTGGCCGGCTTCCGCGACGTGAATGACCTGGGCGGAAGGCACGCGGCGCAGCAGTTCCCGCTCGTCGTCGTCGTCCAGCACCGAGTCCGGCCGCATGCCCCGGGCGAGCAGCAGCGGCACGGTGACCGACGACAGCGCCGCCCAGAGCTGCCCGTAGCGGGTACCGGCAGCCGGCCTGGCTGGCACCGGGCTGGCTGGCACCGGACCGGCCGGGGCCGCGAGATGGCGGTGCCGGGCCCACCGCCACACCCAGGTGCCGTCGGGCTGCTGTTCGGCGTTGTGCAAAATGCCCCGGCGCAGGGACGACCGGGACCGGGCCGGGTTGAACCGGGCCGTCCGCTCCAGCAGCTCGTCCAGGCTGGCAAAGCTGGCCGGCCCGGTGACGAAGTCGGTGATGTGCTGCGCCCGCTGCGCCTTTATCCCCGGCAGCACATCGACCAGGACGAGCTTGCGGACCAGTTCCGGTGCCTCGGCGGCGAGCGCGATGGCCGTGAGGCCGCCGAGGGACATGCCGATCACCGCCTGGGCGGCCGGGGCGAGCTGGCGGATGGCGGCCGCGACGTCGACCGCGTTGCCGTACGGGTCCAGCTGGCCTTCCGGGCGGTCTCCGGGGCCATCGGAGTGGCCGTGTCCGGGGAGGTCGATGGCCACCAGGGGACGGTCCAGTGCCATCGCGACCGTGTCCCAGGTATGGGCGTTCTGGGAACCCCCGTGCAGCAGGACCAGTTCCGGCTCCCGGTCTTGCCACACCAGCGCGCTCAGCCGCCGGCCGCCGCCCGAGGGGTCGACGTCGGCGAAGGCACGCCGCACGGTGGGCGGGCCGTCGAAGGGCAGGCCGTATTCGGCGGCGTTCTCGTGGAACAACCCGAACTCGTCGTAGTCAACCCGGTCGGTCATCGCTTGCTCCCCGGACTAGGACCCGCTGCGCGGCGGGAGCTCGAACATGCCGTAGGCCAGTATGGCCGGCCGCCGCTACGGGTCCGCTAGTTGTCTAGTTTTTCCATCTGATTAGTCGCCAAAAGGTAAGATCGGGCCGTGAAGCCACCCCGGACCTTCGACCTGGCCGTCCGGTATCATCAGCTGCGGGCGAGCATCCAGCGGGCGTCGGACACCGGCATCCGCCAGGACACCGCCGGATAGGCGGCGATGAGAGATCCAGGCGTACTGCCCATCGTCGAATGCGGCGATCCGGTCCTGCGCCGTCCGGCCGAGCCGGTCCGTCCCGCCGAGCTGCGCACCAGGAAGCTACGGCAGCTCATCGCGGCGATGCGGGCCACCATGGAAGCCGCGCCGGGCGTCGGGCTGGCTGCCCCCCAGGTCGGCGTGCCCATTCAGCTCGCGGTGCTGCAGGGTGGACAGCGATCTGGTCTCGACCCGGCAGCCGCTGCGGCCGGCCAGATTAGTAGTGGATAACTCCCGGGATCCCGCCGCCGCAGGCGATCGACTCGCCGTTGATCGAGACCGACAGAGGCGAGGCCAGGAAGGCGATCACGGCCGCGATCGCCACCTCAGCGCCCTCGGCCAGCAGCGCGGCCGCGACGGCCTTGCCGATGCCGCGGCTCCCGCCGGTCACGAGCGCACGCCGCCCGGTGAGCTGCAGATCCACCTGTCACCACCACCCTGCTCTGGCGGGCCTTGAACGCCCACCGCATTGTCAATCTTCTCTATCGGGATAGATTGGAATAGTCCGTGCCCCTGCCGTCTTAGTCCACTTCGTCTAGCGAAATACTGGACAAAGCCATTCCGTTGTACCTGTTGCCCCGATCGGAAGGACGTGCTTATCCGTGACGAGTGCCCAGGCGGGCCGGCTGGCTCCCTTGCACCTGGCGGTTGCCCTCGACGGCGCTGGCTGGCATCCGGCCGCGTGGCGGGAGGCCGACGCCGAGCCGCAGCGATTGTTCACCGCCGGTTACTGGACCGGGCTAGCTCGCCACGCCGAACGCGGCCTGCTGGACTTCCTCACCATCGAGGACGCGCTGAACCTGCAGTCCGACGACCACTTCGAGGCCGACTCCCGGACCGACCGGGTCCGGGGGCTGCTTGACGCCGTGCTGATCGCGGCGCGGGTCGCGCCCGCGACCAGGCACATCGGGTTCGTGCCGACCGCGATCACCGCCCACACCGAGCCGTTCCATCTCTCCAAGGCCATCGCCACCCTGGACTACGTGAGCTCCGGCCGGGCTGGGGTCCGGGTCCAGGTCGGCGCCCGCGCCGACGCGGCGGCCCACTTCGGCCGCCGGGAGGTCGAGCCGCTGGGCCGGGACCGCATCGCCGATCCGGAGGTGCAGCGGCTGATCACCGACCGCTTCGACGAGGCGGCCGACTACGTGGAGGTGCTGCGCCGGCTCTGGGACAGCTGGGAGGACGACGCGGAGATCCGCGACGTGGCCACCGGCCGCTTCATCGACCGGGACAAGCTGCACTACATCGATTTCGAAGGCCGCTGGTTCTCGGTGAAGGGGCCGTCGATCACCCCGCGGCCGCCGCAGGGCCAGCCGGTCGTCGCCGCGCTCGGCCACGGCAGCGTGCCGTACCAGCTGATCGCCCGCTCGGCCGACGTCGGGTTTGTCACCCCGCACGACGCGGCCGACGCCGCCGAGATCGTCGCGGAGATCCGGGCCGGGCAGGCCAGCGCCGGCCGGGCCGGCCAGACCGTGCATGTCTTCGGTGAGCTGGTGGTCTTCCTGGATGGCACCGAGGCGGCCGCCGTCGCCCGCAAGCAGCGCCTCGACGAGCGGGCCGGGACCGAGTACCGCAGCGACGCCCAGATCTACGCCGGCACCGCCGCCGGCCTAGCCGACCTGCTGCAGGACTGGCAGGCCGGCGGCCTTTCCGGCTTCCGGCTGCGGCCGGGCGCCCTGCCGCACGACCTGACCCAGATCACCGAACACCTGGTCCCCGAGTTGCAGCGCCGCGGCCTGTTCCGCGCCGGCTACGAGGCGGACACGCTCCGGGGGCTGCTCGGCCTGGGCCACCCCGCCAACCGCTACGCCGCCGCCTGACCGATGCCGAGGACACACGAACCATGACCAAGCAGCTTCACCTGGCCGCGCATTTCCCCGGCGTGAACAACACGACCGTGTGGAGCGATCCGGCGGCCGGCAGCCACATCGAGTTCGACTCGTTCCGCCAGTTCGCCCAGACCGCGGAGCGAGGCAAGTTCGACTTCCTGTTCCTCGCCGAAGGGCTGCGGCTGCGCGAGCAGAACGGGCTGATCTACGACCTCGACGTGGTCGGCCGGCCCGACACGTTCACGATCCTGGCCGCCCTGGCCGCGGTGACCGAGCACGTCGGGCTGACCGGCACGATCAACTCCACGTTCAACGAGCCTTACGAGGTCGCCCGCCAGTTCGCCAGCCTGGACCACCTCTCCGGGGGCCGGGCGGCGTGGAACGTGGTTACCTCCTGGGACGCCTTCACCGGGGAGAACTTCCGCCGCGGTGGCTACCTGGCCCAAGGCGACCGCTACGAGCGGGCCCGGACCTTCCTGGCCACGGCGAACNNACGGCGACGAGATCCTGGCCGACAAGGGCACCGGCCAGTTCCTGGCCACCGACGCTCCGGGGGCCTTCCGCCACCGGGACGCGTTCTTCGACATCGCCGGGCAGTTCAACGTGCCACGCTCCCCGCAGGGACGCCCGGTGATCTTCCAGGCGGGTGACTCCGACGACGGCCGGGACTTCGCCGCCGCGTCGGCGGATGCAATCTTCTCCCGCCACTCCACGCTGGAGGCCGGGCGGGCCTTCTACGCCGACGTCAAGGGCCGGCTGCCCAAGTTCGGNNGCCGAGGCGGCCGAGATCGCCCAGCAGGTGCGGCGGGCCCAGGTCTCGCCGCAGACCGCGCTGACGTTCATCGAGCAGTTGTGGAACACCGAGCTGGCCGGCTTCGACGTCGACGGGCCGCTGCCCGCCTTCGACCCGGTGGTCAGCGACAACCTGATCTCCAAAGGCCGGGCCAGCGTCCGGCAGTT
>PMOU01000208.1 GCA_003161205.1 Actinomycetota bacterium
CGCGGGTACTGCCTGATGATCGGCGGCTAGGACGAGGCGGTGCAGCGGCTGATCCCGATCTTCCTGACCATCGCCCCCGGCAAGGGCACCGCGGAGCCCACCCAGGGGCTGGCCCCGGGCGGCACCGCCGAGCAGGGGTACCTGCACTGCGGCCCGAACGGCGCCGGGCACTTCGTCAAGATGGTGCACAANNGAGGGCCTGGCGATCATCAAGCAAGCCGACGTGGGCCTGCACCAGGACGAGATCGACGCGGAAACCGCGCCGCTGCGCGACCCCTGGGCTTACCAGTACAACATCGACACCGGCGCGGTGGCCGAGGTATGGCGCCGTGGCTCGGTGATCAGCTCCTGGCTGGTTGACCTGACCGCCGCCGCGTTCGCCAAGTCGCCCGAACTGGACGACTTCAGCGGCCGGGTATCGGATTCCGGCGAGGGACGGTGGACCGTGCTGGCCGCGGTCGACGANNAAGAAGGCCTGAGCCCTACGATGCCAGCGAAGAACGGATCCCCGCGGCCGGAGGACCACGTCATCGTGCTCTTCGGCGCGACCGGCGACCTGGCCAAGCGCAAGCTGCTGCCCGGGTTGTTCCACCTGCACGCGGCCGGGCTGCTGCCACGCGAATACCGCATCATCGGGACCTCGCCGGCTCAGTACGCGGTGACCGACGAGCAGTTCAAGGAGCACGCCGAGGAGGCGTGTGCCGACTTCTGCATCACGAAGCCCACCGATCCGTCCTGGCCGTCGTTCGCCGAGCGGCTGTCGTTCGCCGCAGCGGACCCAGACGACTACGCGCCGCTAGTGGCCGCGGTGCAGCAGGCGGAGAAGGAGATCGGCGGCTCGCCGCGGCGGCTGTTCCACCTGGCCATACCGCCCGCCGCGTTCACCTCGGTGGTCGGCATGCTCGGCGGCTCGGGCCTGGCCACCGACCGCGCGCGAGTGATCATCGAGAAGCCGTTCGGTACCGACCTGGACTCGGCCCGCAAGCTGAACCAGGCGGTGCTAACGGTCTTCGACGAGTCGCAGGTGTTCCGCATCGATCACTTCCTGGGCAAGGAATCGGTCGACAACATCCTGGCGCTCCGGTTCGCGAACGGGCTGTATGAGCCGATCTGGAACCGCTCCTGCATCCGCTACGTGGAGATCGACGTACCGGAAACGCTGCTGGTCAAGGGGCGGGGCGCGTTCTACGACGCGACCGGCGCCTACCGGGACATGGTCGTCACCCACCTGTTCCAGGTCCTGGCGTTCGTGGCCATGGAGGCGCCGGTGTCGCTGTCGGCCAAGCACCTGCGGGCCGAGAAGGCGAAGGTGTACGAGGCACTGAAGCCGATCGACGTCCGGCACGTGGTTCGCGGCCAGTTCGAGGGGTACCTGTCCGAGCCCGGCGTGGCGGCCGACTCGCAGACCGAGACGATGGTCGCGGTGCGGGCCGAGGTGGATAACTGGCGCTGGCACGGAGTGCCGTTCTTCCTGCGTTCAGGCAAGGCCATGGGCGCCTCGCGCCAGGTCATCACGCTCGGTTTCCAGCCGCCGCCGCTGCGGATGTTCCCCGCGCATCGCAAAGACACTCCGTACGGCCGGCAGAACGAGATCGTCGTCGATTTCGCCGACCCCGGCGCCATCAAGGTCAACTTCCTGGCCAAGGTCCCCGGAGCGGAGCTGACCCTGGGCAACGCCGAGATGGCGTTCTACTACAAGGACTCGTTCGTCGAGTCGAACGCGCTGGAGGGCTACGAGCGGCTGATCCTGCTGGCCATGATCGGCGACCAGTCGCTGTTCACCAGTTCGGACGGGATCGAGCGGGTGTGGGAGATCTCCGAACCGCTGCTGGAGAACCCGCCGCCGGTCGAGCCGTACGCCGTCGGTTCTTACGGCCCGGACTCGGTCAGGCAGCTGATCGCGCCCTACCACTGGCACCTGCCCCACGTTTAGGCTGCGGCCGCACGACGCCGGGCAGAATGGGTCATGCCATCGGTCGCGTTCGTCATCAACCGGACGCTGCTGCGCGATCCGGCCGGGTTCGCCCGGCGTTGCCGGGCGGCCGCGCAGGACCGCGGCTGGGAACCATGGCTGGCCGAAACCAGCGAGACCGAGACGGCCGTGGTGCTGGCTCGCCGCGCGGTGGCGGCCGGGGCGAGCCTGGTGTTCGCGGCCGGAGGTGACGGCACCGTGCGGGCCTGCGCGCAGGCTCTGGCCCGCACCGGCGTCCCGCTGGCGATCGTGCCGCTCGGCACCGCCAACCTGACCGCACGTGCCCTCGGGCTCCCGGCCCGGGCCGGCCAGGCCATCGAGGCCGGCTTCGGCGGCTGGGACCGCCGGATCGACCTGGCCCGGGTGAACGGGATCGGCGCCGACGGCGCCAGCTTCGCCGCCATGGCCGGAATGGGCCTGGACGCGGCCGTCGTCGGGGCGGCCCGCTCGCACGCCAAGCGACGGCTCGGCTGGCTCGCCTACGCGGCGTCCGGCGTGACGCACCTGGCGCTGGCGCCGCACGACTTCACCGTCCGCCTCGATGACGGAGAACCGCTGCGGCGGCGGGCTCGGTGCGTGGTCGTGGGCAACATGGGCCTGCTGCCGGGCGGGTTCGCCCTGCTGCCCGGGGCCACGCTGGACGACGGGCTGCTGCACGTGGGCATCCTCGCGCCGGCCGGCCTGCTGGGCTGGCTGCGCGTGGCCCACCGGATCGTGACCCGCAGCCCGCGCCAGGACCGCCAGCTGGAACGGTTCCAGGCCCGCCGCGTCCTCGTCCAGGCCAGCACCGACCTGCCGCGCCAGGTGGACGGTGAGACGATCGCGCCGGACCGCACCCTCGATATCTCGGTGTGCCCCGGCGTGCTCATCGTCCGCCAGCCGCGGCGAGGAGACGGACACCGGGCACGGGGGCCGGACCGTTCGGAAAAAATAGATCTGTCCCGAGGTGGGGGCGAGCGAGATGCCGGCGCTTGACTACGTCGGCGCCGAGGCGAGGGCCGCGGATTCGAGGCCGGCCGCGCGGAGCCGCCCGGCGTTGCGCTCGTCGAGGGCGGAGTACGCGCGGAGCTCGCCGGGGTAGGGCTCGCGGTCCGCGCTGGCCGGCCGGCCGCGGGCCAGCGCGGACGGGTCCACGGCGGCGCGGTAGACGAACGTCGCGTTGCCCTCCAGCACCGGGCACCACTGCCCCTGGCGGGTCCGCAGCGACACCGTGGCCATGCCGCCGGCGTTGCGGACGATGACGCGGCGCTCGGGATCGACCCGGCCGAGGTAGGAATAGACCGCCCGGGAGGCGGCCATGCCCGAACCGCAGGAAGCGGTCAGCCCGGCGCCGCGCTCATAGGTGCGGACGAAGATCTCCTCGGCGGCCAGCGGGAGCAGGACCGACAGGTTGGCTCCGGCCGGGAACACGTCCCGGCGGGCGGCCACCCGCTCCCCCATCGCGATCAGGTCGGACTCGACGTAGGCGTCGACGAGCGCGACCAGGTGGGGGTTCGGGATCGTCACGGCGGTGAATTCCAGGACCGGGTCAAGTTCGGGCAGGCGCGCGTTGATCAGCGGGCTGCGTCCGGCCACCACGGGGGCAGCCGGGCTGAAGTCGACGGGCGGGTGCTCGAGGCTGATCTGGTGCACGCCCTCGGCGGTGATCGCGCCCCGGCGCACCGTGTACTCACGCGCGCCGCTGCGGATGGTCGCCACCTCCGTGCCGCGCTGGTCCAGGACGACCCGGCCCAGGCAGCGCATGCCGTTCCCGCAGAACTCGGCGGGTGAGCCGTCGGGATTGAAGAACCAGGCCTGCGGTACCCGCGGACCCGCGTCGTAGAAGTAGATGCCGTCGCCGCCGAACGGGCCGGTCCGGTCGCACAGGTTCCGGACGAAGGCGCGCAGGTCGGCCTCTGACGCGAAGTCACGCGGCGTCATGGCGGCCACGAAGATGTCGTTCTTCGAGCCGTGCGCGTTCAGGATCTCGGCCACGGTGCCAGCTTAGTGGGCCAGCTTAG
>PMOU01000625.1 GCA_003161205.1 Actinomycetota bacterium
AGCTTCAAGATGCGGTACTGCTGCGGCGTGAGCCCCGTATCAACCCGCTCCAGCGCCCGGAACAGGCGCATCACCGTCAGCACGGCCGCCTGCGCGGTCTGCACGTCCAGCGTCTCAGCGCCGGGGCCCGGGTCGTTCACCCTGTCAGCTCCCATCGTACGGTGCTCTAACAGTTCGTAAGACTAACAAACCGGTCCGCCTGCATGTTCCTCCGTGCTAGAAACCAATGCGCTGCAGGATCAGCGGGCTGGCGGGCGGGGGCTCATCGCCGATGTCGATCGCGCCGGCCAGTTCGGCGCGGGCCGCGTCGAGCCGGCCCGGGTCGTCGCCGCGCAGCTCCACGACGGGCTGGCCCTTGACCACGGGCTCGCCTGGCTTGGCCAGGCAGATCACGCCGGCCGCCGCCGACACCGCTTCGCCGGGGCGTGACCGCCCGGCTCCCAGCCGCCAGGAGGCCATGCCGACCGCATACGCGTCCAGGCGGCGGACGATGCCGTCCCGCGCCGCGGGCACGACGCCCAGCAGGGGGCTGTCCGGCAAAGGCTGGTCGGGGTCGCCGCCCTGGGCCCGGATCATCTCGCGGAACTTCTCCAGGGCCCTGCCGTCGGCCAGGGCCTCGCCGGGATCGCCGTCGATCCCGGCCAGCTGCAGCATCGCCTCGGCCTCGGCGATGGACAGGTCCCGGACGTCGGCGGGTCCGCCGCCGCCCAGCACGTCCAGCGCCTCGGCGACCTCCACGGCGTTGCCGACGGCGCGGCCCAGCGGCGTGTCCATCGCCGTCAGCATCGCGGCGGTGCGGACNNATCGGTCATGAACGCCCCGGACCCCACCTTGATGTCCAGCAGCAGGCTCTGCGTGCCCTCGGCCACCTTCTTCGACATGATCGAGCTCGCGATCAGCGGGATCGACTCGACGGTGGCGGTGATGTCGCGCAGCGCGTACAGCCGCCGGTCGGCCGGGGCCATGTCGTCGCCCGCGGCGGTGATGACCCCGCCGACCTTGTCCAGCAGCCGGAGCAGCGCGGCCGGATCCAGGTCGGGCCGCCAGCCGGGGATGGACTCCAGCTTGTCCAGCGTCCCGCCGGTGTGGCCGAGTCCCCGCCCGGACATCTGCGGCACGGCGGCGCCGAAGACCGCGACCAGCGGCACGATGATCAGCGACAGCTTGTCGCCCACACCGCCGGTGGAGTGCTTGTCGACGGACGGCCGGCCCAGCCCGGACAGGTCGGCGCGCTGGCCCGAGGCGATCATCGCGCCGGTCCATTCCGCGATCTCGGCCGATGTCATGCCCCGCCAGAAGATCGCCATGAGGAGCGCGGACATCTGCTCCTCGGCGAACTCCCGGCTCATGTAGGCCCGCATGAGATCGCGGATCTGGTCCGGGGTCAGCGCGCCGCCTTCGCGTTTGGTCCTGATGACGCCGACTCCGTCGAAACGCGTCCCGTCACTCATCGTCTACTCCGTCCAGGATGGCTTCCAGTGTGTCGGCGGCGGCCGCCAGCATCCGTTCCGCTTGATCGGCGGCCTGCGCCCGCGCGGACGCGAGCGCGGCCCGGGACCGGACGGGCGTGACGACCTCGGCGTAGATCTTGAGCTCGGGCTCGGTGCCGCTGGGCCTGATCATCACGCGCGCGCCGTCGCCGGCGTGCCAGATCAGGACGTCCGCCGACGGGATGGGCCGGCCGGGGGAGCGCTCGGCGTAACCGCCGGCCAGGTCCACCAGGCCGGCGGCGCCCGAGCGCAGGTCGGTCACCGTGACTGGCTGTCCGGCGAGCAGCGGCGGCGGTTCCTTCCTGACCCGTTCGACCGCGTCGTTGAGCTGGGCCAGACCTGTCGCCCCGGCCGCCTTCAGCGTCCGCTGACCGGTGACATGCAGGCCGTGGGCCAGGGCCAGGTCGTCGAGCCGGTCGAGCAGGGTGCGGCCGCGCCGCGCTTGTTCGGTCGCCAGCTGCAGGACGAGCAGCGCCGCGCTGATCCCGTCCTTGTCGGCCACCAGGTCCGGCCGCACAGCATAGCCGATGGCCTGCTCGTAGCCGTAGATCAGGGCGCCGTCGGCGCCGCCCGCGCGCGCGATCCACTTGAATCCCGTCAGCGTCGTCACGCACCGCACGCCCGCCGCCTCGGCCAGGCGGCGCAGCAGCGATCCGGATACCACGGTGGTGCCGATGACCGGGGGCCGCCCGCCAGGATCACTGACGGGTTCGCCGCGGCCCAGCCGGGTCAGCACCGCGTCGCCCAGCAGCGCCCCGAGCTCATCCCCGGTCAGCGCCCGCCAGCCGCCAGGACCCGGCACCATGACCGCCAGCCGGTCGGCGTCCGGGTCGGTCGCCAGGACCAGGTCGGCGCCGGCCTGCTCGGCGGTGCCGCGGGCCAGGGCGAGCGCGCCCGGCTCTTCGGGGTTGGGGTAGGGCGCGGTGGGGAAGGCGGGGTCGGGCTGCTGCTGGGCCGTGACCGGGAGCGGCGCGGGCCAGCCGGCCGCGGCCAGCACCGCCCGCAGCGTGCCGTCCCCGACGCCGTGCAGCGCCGTGTGCACGACCTTGAGCGGCCTGGCACCGGGCGCCGGGCGGCCGCGGGCCGCCACGGCCGTGACGTAGGCGGCGCGGGAATCATCGGTCGGCGTGAACTCGAACGATCCCTNNTCCCTCGGCCCAGCCCGCGGGCAGGCGCAGCGGGTCCACCCCGTCGATGACGGCGGCGATCTGCTCATCGGCCGGTGGCAGCAGCTGTCCGCCGTCGCGCACGTAGACCTTGATCCCGTTGTACTGGCGCGGGTTGTGGCTGGCCGTCACCATCAGGCCGTAGGCCGCTCGCCGGTGGCGTACGGCGAAGGCCAGGACCGGGGTGGGCAGCGGCCCCGGCAGCATCGACACGCTGACGCCGGCCCGGGACAGCATCCGGGCGGCGTCGGTGGCGAAGACCGCGGAGTTGGTGCGGCCGTCGTAGCCGACCACGACCCCGGCGGTCGTCGCGGCCGGGTCGCTGGCCGTGATGTAGCGGGCCAGGCCGGCGGCCACCCGGCCGACCACCATCCGGTTCATCCGCATCGGGCCCGCGCCGATCTCGGCCCGGATGCCGGCCGTCCCGAAGACCAGCGAGCCGTCGAAACGCTCCGCGAGCGCGGCGGTATCGGCTCCGGCCAGCAGCTGGTCAAGCTCGGCCCGGGTCCGCGGGTCCGGGTCGGCGTCCCGCCAGGCCGCAGCCCGGGCGGCCAGGCTGCTGTCCGGTGTCGTCATCACGCGCTCCATTACTACTGTCAGCACAAACCCTACGGCCACCGCGACGATCGCGCCGGGTACGACCCGGTCGGCCGGACGCTGGCACCACCGGCCGTTCGGACTTCGGGGACGCGCTAGCACCCCACTTGCTTGAAAAATATTGTCCCGACGCCAGCTTTAAATGGAGTTCGGTGGCTAAGGCTCGGGTGATCAGCATCGGATCTTTGC
>PMOU01000414.1 GCA_003161205.1 Actinomycetota bacterium
CCGCCGGACGAACCCGAACCGCCCGAACCGGAACCGATGGTGACGGTGGTGCCGGTGGAACCGGTGCTGGTGTGGGTGGTGCTGGTGCGGGTCGTGGCGGGTCCGGTGGTGACGGGGGCGGACTGGCCGGGACAGGTCACCGGGCCGTGCGCGGTGACAGCGGCGTTCGCCGCGGCGGGCTGGGACAGGCCGGACGCGGCCAGGGCAGCGGCCGCGAGCGCGGCCGGGACAAGCACGCCGGCGGTCCTGGCCGCCAGGCGCGCGCTGAGATACGACATGAGGTACTCCCTTGATGAGAACAGCTAGCTGAAGGGCCACCCGGAGGACAGAACCCCCGGTGGCAGGACTGGCACGAACCGCCAGCAGCTAGCCGGGAACCTCATGCGGCAGCAGCACCGCGGCCGGGCACGGCACGCGCCCGGCGAGGCGCCGCAGCGCCCCGCCCGCGGTCAGCAGCACCCCGGCGATCAGAAGAGCCGGGACCGGCCCGTGGCCGCCCGGATGAGATCCCGATCCGGCACTGAACCCCTCACCGGAGGACACGCCCCCCGGCACCGCCGGAACGGCCGGGCCGGGCAGACCCGGGACACCCGCCGGAGCCACCGGGCCAGTCCCCCGGGCCGCAGCACCAGGACCCGTCCCGACCAGGCCAGCGCTGAGGTGCCCGGCCGCGACCGTGACAGCAACCACGCCGCCCGTAGTGGCCGGGGTACCCGCGGCGCGCAGCGACCCGGTCCCGGGAACCCCCGAACCCGGGACCGGGGCTGCGTTGCGGGCAGCGGACGAGCCGGAACCGGCCGGCCCGGAACCCGCGGACCCCGGACCCGCCGAACCGGCAGGCCCGGATCCCGAAGACAACGACGACGGCGGGATCACTGCGGAGACCAGTTGCCCCGCCGGAGACGTCACCGCACCCGCCGCCGAGCCCACCGTGCCGGTGACCGTCGTGACCGCCGAGCCCGCCGTGCCGGTGACCGTCGTGACTGTGGAGCCGACCGCCGCGGCGGCCGTACTGGTGACCGTCTTGGCCACGGAGCTGCCTGCCGTGGTGGCAGTGGTACTCGCGGCGGCGGCTGTGCTGGTGACCGTCTTGGCCGTGGAACTGACTGCCGTGGTGACCGTGCTCGAGGCGTCGGCGGTGCTGCCCGTCAGGGTCGCCGTGGCCTGGGTGAGGGCGGCGGCGGGGCCGGACGGGGCGCTGAGGGTGGCGGCGCTGGCCGGGGCAGCGAGCAGCAGGCCTATGCCGAAAGCGACGCATAGACCGCCGATTACCGCCCCGCAGGTGTAAAGGAACACCTTCAGGGCTACTACGCAACAGCCCCTCATAACGGTCACGGTAATTCACTCGCATACCAATGTCCAGGCCAGCGACGGCAATTTATGCCTGACCGCGTAATACCGGTGCCGAATTCACTTAAAACCTTGGCGTTCGCCCGGTATTGTCCGTGTCTGGGCAGTTAAGAACCAGATAGGGACGCTCATCCCGCCATCAGGATGGTCGGCTAAGCTGGGCTTAACGGGCATTTCGCATAAGACCGGATAATGGGTTATAGCGGGCTGCTGAATCATTTAACGGCAGCACTGGTGCCGAGCCGGCCAGCCTGTTATACGACTGCCTGAATTCGACGGCACGGGTTACCTCAAGACCGGAAGAAGCGCCCGGTTATAGACCATGCTGCGNNGCGGGGGCGGGGGCGGCAGTGGTCTATGGGCGGTCAGGCTGGCGTCCGGCCGGGTCCCGCACGCCGGGTGCTACCCGTCGAGCGTGGCGCGGTGGCGGTCGCGCAGCTCGATGATTTGCTTCCTGCGGTCGGAGACCAGCAGGTCGGGCGAGCCGAGGCGAACGGCTGGGTAGGCGGTGGCGGGCTGGATTCCGGCCGCGCGCATGATCTGATAGCCGCGTCCGGAGACGGTCGACTGGCCCAGGCCGAAGTAGCTCATCAGGTCCTTGATCCGCAACTCGCCTTCCCGGTAGCCGAAGCGCTGGTTGCCTTTGCCGATCACCCAGCACGCGGCAGCCGCGATCACCTCGGGCTTGGCCGTGCCACTCAGCAGGGCGGACAGGCCCGGCACGGCGCGGGCCAGCAGCCGCCGGCATGCCGTGCGGTACTCGGCACCGAACAGGTCGTCGCAGCAGCGGTCGCAGGCGGCGAGCACCTCCCCGGTGCGGTCGCGGAGGTCGGCGGGAACCCCGTCCCAGCCGAATTCCTCCTGGTCCGGCAGGGGTGTGTCGTCCAGCGAGTCGAGCGCGTCCGTGCCGCCGACTTCCTCGGCCAGCGCGGCGAGGAAGTCGTAGGAGAACGGCCCGTTCTCCCACGGCACGGGCTCGCCTGGTACACCGTCGCCGGGCACACCGCCGACGGGCATTCCCATGGCGGCGAGCAGCGCCATCGGTCCCTGCGGCCGGGGCGACCGGATGACCCGCTGATACTCCCGCTCGTGCTCGTCGACCGCGGCGAGGGTCTGGTCGGTCAGGGCGGGCCGGATCTTGCGCTCCGCATGGCAGAACCGGATGAACGCCCGCAGCAACGCCGGCGCCTTACTCAGGTACGCCGGACTCGCCACGATCTTGCGCGGTAGCCAGTCGGCCAGCAGGATCTCGACCGCGACCGGGCTCCACCGCAGCGGGTCGCCCGGCCCGTAGTCGGTGCCGAACCACAGGAACTGATCCAGCAGGTCCCGGTGGTCAGCGTCGTCGAGCGGCCTGCCAAAAGGCGACCCGAAGAAGCGGTTCGCCAGCTTCTTCTTCGCGGCCTTGCTCCAGGTCGGCCGGACATAGCCGGTCCCGCCCTCGGGCAGCAGCCGCAGCAGCCACTCCGTTAGCGGGCGCGAGGCCGGCCAGGTCTCCGTCTCGAACGGCGGGAACGTGATCGCGCCCAGCTCGACCGCCGCGGCCACCCGCGCTCGCGCATCGGCCAGGCTGATGTCGCTCGACCGCAGATCGGGATCGTCCGCCGCCTGGCGAACGAGCTCGGCCACCTCGCCGACCGGGCTCGGCACCGGGAAGGCGTCCTTCACCACCGTGCCGAGGTTGTGGTCGATGTAGATGACCATGGTCAGCTCGTGGCCCGGCAGCCGCACGCCGAGCATCACGTTGTCCCCGTCGCCGAGTACGTGCGTGCTCTCCATCGCCTGGTAGACCGAGGACTCGCCGAGCCGGGCCAGCCAATCCGGCAGCGGATGCGGACGCGCCGCCAGCGCCCGCCGGGCCCGCGCCCGGCTCAGCTCGTCCGGGCCAAGCTCGGCGAGCGCGGCGAGCAGCGCTGTGGTCTCCGGCAGCACGACCCCGGTAAAGGACTCCAGCAGCTCCGGCAGCGTGGCACGCTCCGGGGCGCCGGCGTCTTCGCGGTCGAACGGGTTCTCCCCGCGCGGGTCGACCGAGGCGAGCAGCGTGCTCGCGTAGGCGAGAAAGTCCAGCGGCTCCCCGCTCGCGATCCGCCGGCGGACATCGGCCAGGAAGTCGGCCGGACCACCGGACCGGTGGGTGCGCGCGGGACGTGCCTGCCGCTTGTGCTTGGACGGCCTGGCCTGCCGCCCGCGATTGGGCGAGCGTCGTCCGCGCTTAGTCATAGACGGCAACCTATCGCAGCAGCCGGATCAGCGCGGGTCGGGCAGTAGCCTGCTCAGCACGATCTTGCCTCGGGCCTGGCGATCAGCGATCGAGCGAAGGGCGCCGCGGGCGTCGGCGAACGGGTGCAGCAGGACCGGCGGATCGGGCAGCGCGCCTGTGTGCCGCAGATCGATCAGCCGGGCCCACAGCTGCGCCACCAGGGCCGGGTCCTGCTCGAAAAACTCCCGGGAGGCAACACCCAGCACGCCGGTATTGCCGAGCAGGAGCCGATTCACCTTGACCGTCGGAATCTCGCCGCCGGTAAACCCCAGGACGAGCAGGCGGCCCTCTGGGGCCAGCGAACGCAGGCTATCGGTCATCCGGTCGCTGCGCCCGGGCCCGCCGCACCAGCGCGAAAAGGCCGGTCAGATAGTTCAGCGGAGCGGCCGCGCCCGCCTCAAGGCTCATGTCATCCGGCAGGGGCAGCACCCGCTCCGCCGGAACCGCGATGACCTCCTGCCAGCAGCCGTACGACAGCAGGACCGCAACCCGCTGGCCGGCCGCCAGGCCGGGGCCGGGCGGGGCGGACCGGACCACCCCGGCCGCGTCCATGCCCGGCGTAAAGGGAAGGGGCACGGACAGCTGGTACGCACCCTTGGTCTGCAGCAGATCCGCGTACGACACACCGGCGGCGGCGACGTCGATGACGACCCGGCCGTCGGCGGCTGGCTCAGCTACCTCGGTCCACCGGACATCCTGCGGGCCGGTCAGGTCCACGACCGTGTAGGCGAACATCTGCCGTTCCCCTCCGGGCCAGCGGTGGCTGCCGTCAGCTGACGTTACCTCGGCAGGCCGGGCTAGAGAATGCCCCGTCGTTGCAGCAGGAGATAGGAAACCCAGCCGGCCGGAATGGGCAGCCAGAACGTCGCCACGCGGAATACGAGCACCGCGGGGATCGCCTCGTGCGCGGGAACTCCCATGGCCGTCAGCCCGGCCGCCAGCACGGCTTCGACGGCGCCGACTCCCCCGGGGGTCGGCGCGGCCGATCCCACCGCGTTGCCGGCCAGGTAGACGACAGCGGCGGGAAGAATGGCTGGATGCGCACCGACGGCCCGTAGCGCAGCGATGAACGCGAGGAGATAGGCGGCGGTGAGCAGCAGGTTGGCGCCAGCACTGATCGCGACGCGCAGCGGATGGGCGACGGCGTCCAGGAGCCTGGGCCCGATGCTGCGCAGGTGCGGCCATACGGTCCCGGCCAGCTTGGCGCGTGTCTGCGGCACCGCCAGCAAGATGATGATGACGCCGGCGATGACCGCGAGCCCGATGAGCAGGTCGGTGCCTGGCGCGATCTTGAAACGGCTGAGCCCGGACCCGGTGAGCAGCCCGATGACAATCAGCAGGAGCACCGTTACGACGACGTTCACGATCTGGGACAGGGTGACCGCGGCGGCGATCGAATCGTCATCCACGTGCTGACGGTGCAGGTAGCGGGCATTGACGGCGACGTGGCCGACGGTCGGCGGCATGGCAACCCCGACGAACGCCGTGGCCAGCTGGACACAGAACCCGCGGACGATCGAGAGATGCTGAGGGACGAACGCGGCCAGGTTCTCGGCGGCGGCCAGGTAGGTCAGCGCCGAGCCGAGGACCGCGAGGCCGAGCCAGCCCGGATTGGCGTGGCTCAGCGTGCCCAGGATATTGACGCCAGAAATCTCGCCGACGAGCAGGTAGGCGGCGACGGTGAGGGCGACCGCGGTGACGACGGTACGCCAGCGGAACCGTTCCAGGCGGACCGGCGCCCCGACGGTGCCGGTATCGCTGCCGGTGCCGCTGTCGGGGCCGAGGAGTTCGTGCCGGACTTCGTTGAGGATTCCCTGGGCGGCGCGCATCGCCTGCCAGCCCCACGGCGCCAGGGCGACCGGCTGGAGTACGGCGGCGACGGCGGCCTCGTTAACCGGCCCGTACCCCGTTCGCAGCGCCTCGACGGCGCCGGCGGGCCCGATGGACCGGCCGAGGGTGGCCAGCGCCTGCGCAAGGTCAAGGCGCCGGGTTAGTTCGCTGGCGGCAGGCACGGCAGTGTCGAGGGAGCAGAAGCCAGCGCGGTCATCGGAGATGAACAGGTTCTCCGGCCGCAGGTCGTGATGCGCGATTCCCGCGTGGTGCAGGGCGCGCAAGGAGGAGAACAGTGCGGCCGCGCCGCGGATGCTCACCACGCCATCGCCGCCACAGCCGGCCGGCGTGGCCGTGACGAGCACCAGTGTTTCGCCGGGCATCTCGGCGAACTGCAGGACGCCAGGGCTGGGCACGCCAGCCTGCTGCGCCAGCGAGCAGGCCAGGGCCAGCTGCTCGAGCCGGGCGCGCGAGCCGAGCGCGACGTGACCGGCGACCGCGGGGCGGAGGCGAACCAGCGCCCATAGCCGCCGGGCCAGACCTGATCCGCGGGTGTCCCGGTCCGATAGCCGCACCTGGATCGGGGTGCCATCGGTGAGGGCGCCTGCCAGTCGCGCCCGGCGGCGCGGATCGAGGACCGACAGGTCGCCGGCCGGCACGCCCTGGCTCCTGAGCCACGCCGCCAGTTCCGTCGTGCCCGGCCGGACCGAAGCCGCGCCGAGAACCGAGCGCACGACCCACCCGCACAGCAGCCCGCCGAAGAGCACGATCACCACGGCAAAGGGCGTGAGCGTACCGACGGCCAGCCCGCTCAGCAGCAACGCGGCCACCGACCGCGACCACCAGTGCGACCAGTGCGAGCGCCGGGTCAGGTCGGTGCCGACCACGAACCCGATGAACGCGGTGTCCACCACGAAGAGCGAGGGATTGCTGCCGTGCAGCACGGCACGGTCGATCGTTGCGTGCTCGGCTCGCCATACGCTCGACGCCGCGATCGCGGCGACCGCGCCGATGACCGCGGCGGCGACCGCGTTGCGCGCGTCGCGCCACTCGCGGCGCACCAGCACGACCAGGGCCACGATTGCGAGGACGAAACAGGCGATGCCGGCGGCGGCCGCGGCCGCCAGCGCCAGCCAACGGGGAATGTGCAGGAGCCAGCCTGAGACATCGTCGGACAGCTCGGTGCTGCCCAGCGGAAGGACCCGGATGGAACCGAGCACCACCGCGAGGACCACCAGGGAGAAAGCCGCGGACAGCAGATCGGCGGGGCGGCGCACGCGGTCGGCGCGTTCCGGCGCGCGGGCAGGAAGCGGACCGGCCGGTGCTACCCCCTCCGGCTTATCCGCCCTGGCTGGCTTATCCGGCTTAGCTTTCTCATCCGGGTCAGCTTGCTCATCCGGGTCAGCTTGCTTATCCGGGCGAAGGGCAGCGACAGGCCGGGGATCTGGCTCTTCCCTGCCGCTAATCGCCATAGACACCCAGCTACCCCGCGTAGCGCCGGGCACTCCCATCTGGCCGTCTTGGTCCGGTGCGGGACCACCGGACCGCCGCGAGGTCGAGTGGCATCGCTGGGCGTGCCGGGACCAGCAGTCTATTCTCTGTTGCCTGGACTCTCTGTGACCAGGACCGGATGAGAGGACCGCACCTATGAGCCACCACAATGTCAATGAGGTCCCCGGTGAGGTGCCCGCCGAGCATGTCGATGTCCTGATCGCCGGAGCCGGCATCTCCGGAATCGACGCCGCCTACCACCTCCAGCGGCGGTGCCCGGGCAAGAGCTTCCTCGTACTGGAAGGGCTCGAAAGCTTCGGAGGTACCTGGCTCACGCAGCGTTTCCCGGGCATCCGCTCCGACAGCGATCTCTACACGTTCGGGTACGGATTCAAGCCGTGGACGGGACCGCCGATCGCCGCCGCGGCCGAGATCCTGTCCTATCTGGGCGAGGTCATCGAGGAAAACGACCTCTCCGCGCACATCCGCTACCGGCATCGGATCACGTCGGCGTCATGGTCGAGTGACGACAACACGTGGCTGATCGAGGCGACCAGAACCGACACCGGGCAGCGGCGCCGGTTCGTCGCGAACTTCCTGTGGATGTGCCAGGGCTACTTTCGTCATGGCGACGGCTACACCCCGGACTGGCCCGGAATGGAGCGCTTCTCGGGACGAATTGTGCATCCCCAGATGTGGCCGGACGACCTGGACGTGGCCGGGAAGAACGTCATTGTCATCGGCTCGGGCGCCACCGCGGCCACGCTTGTGCCGGCCATCGCCGCCGACTGTGCGCACGTCACCGTCGTGCAGCGCTCGCCGACGTACTACTTCGCGGCGCCCAACTCCAACGAGCTGGCCGATACGCTCAGGGAACTCGATATCCCCGAAGAATGGGTTCACGAGATAGTCCGCCGGAAGATCCTGCACGACCAGCAGGCCATCATCCGCTTGTCGTTCGAGCAACCCGATTTCCTCAAAAACGAGTTGATCAACCTGGTGCGTGAGCGGCTGCCTCCCGGTTACGACGTGGAGAAGCATTTCACCCCGGGCTACCGGCCCTGGCGCCAGCGCATCGCGCTCCTGCCCGACGGTGATCTGCTCGCCGCCATCTCCTCCGGCCACGTCACCATGGTCACCGACGAGATCAGGGATTTCACCGACGACGGCATTCGCCTCACCGGAGGCGGGGAACTGGCCGCCGACATCATCATCACCGCCACCGGCTTCAACCTCAGCGTCCTGGGCGACATCGACGTCGTCGTTGACGGCGAGCCGCTCGACCTGGCCGCTACTGTCACCTACCGGGGGGCAATGTTCACCGGCGTTCCGAATCTCGCCTGGATCTTCGGTTACTTCCGCGCGAGCTGGACGCTGCGGGCTGACCTGATCAGCGATCTGGTCTGCCGGCTACTCGACCACATGACCGCGCTCGGCGCCAGCAAGGTCACCCCTGCCCTGCGGCCCGAGGATGCGGACATGCCGATCCTGCCCTGGGTCGACGCCGAGAACTTCAATCCCGGCTACCTGATGCGCTCGATCGACCTGCTCCCCCGCCGGGGTGACAAGCCAGAATGGCAGCACAGCCAGGACTACTGGGCCGAGAAGGAGCTGCTCGCGAACGCCGATCTCGACGACGGCTGCCTGATCTACGAATAACGAGTGCTCGCCACTTAAGGGTCTCGGTCCCGTGGATACGCGGCCGGAAGCGGCCGATGAATGTTAGCGCCGGGTGAGAAAGACGACGCGGTCGGCCTGTATCTGGTCGGTATCCAGCAGAGTCGCCAGAGCGCTCGCGATTGCGCCGGCGAAGCTGCGGTCCTGCGGGAAAGCCTTGGTCGAGACGAGAATCAGTCCTGCATGTGACTGCCCGCCGGCGCGATACTGGCCGTCCAGAGGCATGAAGTCCTTGATGTTGGCGGTGACCAGAGCGCGCCTCGCGGACGCCGCGTATGCGAGAACCTGGTCGTCAGGCAGCGAGACCAGCGCCGGATCGGCGACGACTGCGATGACGTCATGCCCCTTCGCGCGCAGCTGCTGGGCGATGGCGTCAGAAAACATCTCGTCAAGGAGCAGCGGACAGCGCACCAGTTACCTGCCGAGCAACTGCTGCTCGCGATACCAGGCTTTCTCGGCAGCGTCCTCAGCTGTGTCGGCGGCTGCGATCTCGGCATCGACCTCCTCAGGGTAGGACGCCCAGTACCGGACGGCCGCCCGGACCAGCCGCAGCGGGGTACCGGTGTTATCGGCGACCAAGCCGATGAGGCCGTCGTCGGCAAGCTCCGGCTCTGCGTCCCGCGCGGACCTGATGGCGCGGACGACTTCCCACACGTCCGGACCGCCGGCCAGGGCGGCACGACGTCCGGTCGGACCGGACCGGAACATGATTCCGGGTTGCTCGCCCATGCGGAGTGATTCATCAACGAGCCGATTCGCCGCCGAGGACAGGGACATCCCGGGGTTGGCGGCGGCGAAAGAGGCGAGCCGATCGGCCACCGCAGGGTCGAACCGTACAGGAGTCGCAGCGCGCTTGCTCATGACTACATCGTAGTTGGTAGCGTGCGCCGTCGCATCTCCGGGATTTTCGAACAGGTGCCTCGCGGTCGCGTCAGTGGTGAGCGGTGGCCTGGTTGGCTGCGGCCAGGACGGCGACGACGCTGCGGTCGACGTCAGCCGGGGTGGTCGCCCAGTTGCTGACGCTGATCCGCATGGCCTGGCGGCCGCGCCAGGTGGTCGGACCGCACCAGCAGGTGCCCTCGCGCTGCAGCGCGGCGATCATCTCCTGCGTCGCGCGAGCGTCGTCGCAGGCGGCCACGACCTGGTTGAGCCGCACCTCGTTCAGCACGTCCAGCCCTCCGGCGGCCAAGCCGGACGCGAACCGCCTGGCCAGGGCGACGTGGCCGCCGACCAGGCTCGCGACGCCGTCGCGGCCCAGGGCGGCCAGCACGGCCCACACCTCGGCTCCGCGGGCGCGCTGGGAGGACCCGGGCGTGAACTGCATCGGGTCACGCGCTGCCCCGAGCGGGAGGTAGGAGGCATCGGCCCGCATCGCGGCCCGCAGCGCCTCGCCGTCGCGCACCAGGGCGATGCCGCAGTCATAGGTGGTGTTCAGCCACTTATGCGCGTCGGTCGCCCAGGAATCGGCGGCAGCCATCCCCGCCACCTCGCCGGCCACCTGGGGGCACGCGGCGGCCCACAGCCCGAACGCGCCGTCGACATGCACCCAGGCCCCCTGGGCGTGCGCCCAGTCGATGAGCGGACCGAACGGGTCGCTGGCTCCGCTGTTGACGTTGCCCGCCTGCAGGCAGAGGATCGCCGGAGAATCCAGCTCCGGCAGCTCCCCCAGGGCGATGCGCCCCTGATCATCGGTGCGCAGCCGCACCGCCCGGTCGCGCCCCAGCCCGATCAGGCCCAGCGCCTTGAGCACCGCGGCGTGGACCTCATCACCCACCACCACCTGGATCGGGGGCGCGCCGACGAGCCCCGCACCAGCGGCGTCCCAGCCGGCCTGCGTCAGCACGGCGTCCCGGGCGGCCGCCAGGCAGGTCGCATTGGCCATCGTCGCCCCGGACACGAATCCCCCGGAGGTCCCGGCGGGCAGGCCGAGGAGCTGGCAGACCCACCCGAGGGCCACCGCGTCCAGGCGGGTCGCCACCGGGGACATGACCGACAGCGCGGCGTTCTGGTCCCACGCCGCCAGCAGCCACGACACCGCGACCGACACCGGCAGGGCGCCGCCGGAGACGAAGCCGAAATAACGGGGGCCCGCGCTCGCCATCGTCGCCGCCGAGCCCAGCTCATCCAGGGTCGCCAGCACCCGCGACGGCTCCAGGCCCGCCGCGGGCAACGGGAAATCCAGTCCGTCCAGGGCGAGCACCGCCTCAGCCGACGGCGCTACCGCGCGATCAGCCAGTCCCTCGAGGTATCGCCCGGCCCGTTCGGCCGCCTCGGTGAGGAGAGCAGCACGGGACCGGTCATATTCTCCGAAACCGCCCGCCACGCCATCGTCCTCCACACCTCGGACGGTACCGCGACGACAGACCCCGGGCGGGGATCTCATGCCGATGGCGGCCGGGCTTTCACCCGGGCTGGGCGGCGAGAATGAGGTTCAGCGTGCGCAGGGCCGCGGACAGGCCGGTGGTGCTGACGGCGCCGAACCCGATCAGGAGGCCCGATTGTGCCGGGGCGGTCTGGAAGCACTCGCGCAGCCCCGACGTGAGGATGCCGTGCCTGGCCGCGGCCTGGAGCACCTCGTTCTCGCCAAGCCCTTCTCGCAGCACCGCGGCGACGTGCAGTCCGACACCAGCGGCACAGGGCGTCAGGTGGCCGGCCAGCGGCCCGGACAGCGCCTCGAGGAGGACATGGTGGCGCTCGGCGTAGATGCGCCTATTGCGCCGGATGTGTTTGTCGAGGAGGCCATCGCTGATGAAACCGGCCAGGGCGGTCTGCATCGCGGTCGGCGGATGCCAGTCGATGAGCTGCCGCAGGGCGGCGATCGGCTCGAACAGCGGCTGGGGCACCACCGTGAAGCCGAGCCGGACCGACGGGGAGAACGTTTTGGAGAAGGAACCCACATACACCACCCGGCCGCTCGCATCGAGGGCCTGGAGAGGCTCCAGCGGCCGGTCGACGTAGCGGAATTCGGTGTCGTAGTCATCTTCGATGACCGCCGCGTCGTGACGCTCCGCCCAGCGCAGCAGGGCCCTGCGCCGGGGCATCGACATGGTCACGCCGAACGGATACTGATGCGAGGGGGTGACGTAGACGATGCGCGCTGCGTCCGGCAGCAGATCCACCACCAGTCCCTGATCATCGACGGGTACGCCGACGACTCGCGCGCCGAGCGCGCCGAACAGGCGGACCACCGGCACATAGCCGGGGTCTTCGACCGCGACGCAGTCGCCGGGTTCGAGCAAGATGCGGGCGACCAGGTCGATGGCATG
>PMOU01000369.1 GCA_003161205.1 Actinomycetota bacterium
GTCAACTCGGCAGGGTCAACTCGACGGGGCCGGCAGGGGCAGCGTGGAGATCTCCGGGGCCTGGTGACGGTAGAAGTCCGGCCGGGCGCCGCGGTAGATCAGGGTGACCTTCGTGTAGCGCTGGCGGCCCGGATGGCCGTGCACCGACGCGCTTCCCCGGAAGGTGACATCCACCGGATAGCCATGGAAATGACCGGCCGCGCAGTAGGGGTTGCAGTCGTTTATCTCCTGGACTCCGGCGGCGCTGGCCCGCTCTGTGGTCCAGCTGGTCCAGGTCAGGCGGGTCAGGTAATCGTTGCCGTCCGCGCACGCCAGCGTGACGTTCTCTGGCCTTACCTGCGGCTGGCCCTGGCAGTCGATGACGACCGCCTGCTCGGAGAACTCGTTCGCGATGGCCACATCGGACGACGGCGTCCGGGCGGAGGCCAGCGCGGCCGGGATGAGGGCGGCTGTCCCCAGGCCTAAGCCGAGGCCAAGAGCCGGAACGGCGGTCGCCGCGACCACGACAGTGGTGAAAGTTCCTAGTTTCATGCGGCTCCCTGGTTACGTTCGGTGGTCGTTAATCCGCGATTACCCGCGAACCGCGAGCATTTGATTGCCAAGAGTAACCACAAGTCCGCCTGGGCGGGAGCTGATTCCGCGGTCGGGCCCCGCCTGGGCCGGCCATGACGACGCGGCCGGGATCCCGCTCAGGCCGTTACGACGCGGCCGGGATCCCGAGGCCGGGCAGCACCTGGGCCGAAGGAAGCGCGGCGAGCAGCCGGCTGGGGAGCCTGAGCTTGGAACCGCGGATACCGGATCCGATCACCACCGATCCGGTCTTGGCCACGGCCTCGTCCACCAGGACCGGCCAGGCCGCGGGCAACCCGATCGGCGTGATGCCGCCGTACTCCATGCCGGAGGCGTCCGTCACGGTGCCGACCGGGGCGAAGGANNGTCCCGCCGCGCCGGGCCGCGATCACCACGCAGTTCG
Organism: Actinomycetota bacterium; assembly: GCA_003161205.1. Next base: position 974 of record PMOU01000369.1, read on the forward strand.
CCGACTCCGCGGGGGAGACGCCGTACCGCTCGCAGAACGCGGCGGTGTCCGCCAGGGCCGGATCGATCTCGGCGACCTCGACCTCGTCCGCGCCCGGCAGGTCGCGCAGGGCCGCTGCCACCGGCGCGGCGAGCAGATGCGGCTGGGACAGGGCCGGGGCAAAGACGAGATCAACACTCATGGCGTCCTATCCAACCAGATCCGGGACGGTGCCGATCTCCAGCTACGAGCATCGCCGCTTACCGCAGGAAGTCTCCGGACCCGAAAACTGTTACGTCAGGTGGGCCAATCTGCTCTATCCTTCCCCCCGCTATGGAGTTGCGTTCTGTGACGTCTTCACCCGCCCGCCCCACTGGGCGCCCAGCGCGCTCGCAGGCGCGCTCGCAGGGGCGCTCGCAGGCACGGGCCGGGCTGCGGGCCGCCCGCCGGGCGGCCATGCCGCCGATCTCGTATCCGCCTGAGCTGCCGGTCAGCCAGCGCAAGGAAGAGATCTCGCGGGCTATCCGCGACCACCAGGTCGTCATCATCGCGGGGGAGACCGGCTCGGGAAAGACGACGCAGATCCCCAAGATCTGCCTGGAGCTAGGCCGGGGCATCCAGGGGCAGATCGGGCACACCCAGCCGCGGCGGCTGGCGGCCAGGACCGTCGCCGAGCGGATTGCCGAGGAACTGGGCAGCCCCGTCGGCGAGACCGTGGGTTACAAGGTGCGGTTCACCGACGTGTCCGCCGACGACACCCTGATCAAGCTGATGACCGACGGCATCTTGCTGACCGAGCTCACGCGTGACCGGGATCTGCGCCGCTACGACACGCTGATCATCGACGAGGCCCACGAACGCAGCCTGAACATCGACTTCATCCTCGGTTACCTCCGGCAGCTGCTGCCCAGGCGCCCGGACCTGAAGGTGATCATCACGTCCGCGACCATCGACCCGGAGCGGTTCGCGGCCGCGTTCTCCGGCGCGCCCATCGTGGAGGTGTCCGGGCGGACCTATCCGGTGGAAGTCCGGTACCGGCCGCCGCGCGAGAGCGGCGAGGACGTTGACCTCGGCCAGGGGATCAGCGACGCGGTCGGCGAACTGTCCGGCGAGGGACCGGGTGACATCCTGGTGTTCCTCAGCGGGGAGCGCGAGATCCGTGACACCGCGGACCTGCTGGCCGGACGCGACCGGCTGGAGGTGCTGCCGTTGTACTCGCGGCTGTCCGCCGCCGAGCAGCACAAGGTGTTCCAGCGCCGGGCCTCCTCGAGCTACAACCGCCGGGTGGTGCTGGCCACCAACGTGGCCGAGACCTCCCTGACCGTGCCCGGCATCAAGTACGTCATCGACCCCGGTACCGCGCGCATCTCCCGGTACAGCCACCGCACCAAGGTCCAGCGGCTGCCCATCGAGCCGATCTCGCAGGCCTCGGCCAACCAGCGCAAGGGCCGCTGCGGGCGCACCTCGGACGGGATCTGCATCCGGCTGTACTCCGAGGAGGACTTCCTGTCCCGGCCGGAGTTCACCGACCCCGAGATCCTGCGCACCAACCTGGCCTCGGTGATCTTGCAGATGGCGGCCATCGGTCTCGGCGACGTCCCCCGGTTCCCGTTCATCGATCCGCCCGATGCCCGCAATATCACCGACGGCCTGACCCTGCTCACCGAGCTGAACGCGTTCAAAGACGGCCGGATTACCGGCCTGGGGCGCAAGCTGGCCCGCCTGCCCGTGGATCCGCGCATCGGCCGGATGATCCTGGCGGCCGACCGGAACGGATGCACGCGCGAGGTCCTGATCATCGCGGCCGCGCTGTCCATCCAGGATCCGCGCGAGCGGCCGATGGACGCGCAGCAGGCCGCTGACGACAAGCACCGCCGGTTCGCCGACCCCGACTCGGATTTCGTCGCCTTCCTCAACCTGTGGGACTACCTGGCCGAGCGGCAGCGCGAGCTTTCCTCCTCCGCCTTCCGCCGGATGTGCCGGGCCGAGTACCTGAACTTCCTGCGTGTCCGCGAGTGGCAGGATCTGCAGGGGCAGTTGCAAAGGCTGGCCGGCGACCTCGGCGTGACGGTTAATTCGTCTTCGGCCGAACGGTCTCGGCTGCATGCCTCCCTGCTAGCTGGACTGCTCTCCCAGATCGGGATGAAAGTGCTGGCAGCTGACCCGGCCAGGTCCGCCTCGGCGGCGCCCGGCGGGGCAGGCCCGGTCGCGGGTTCCCCGCCCGGCGGGTTCTCGGGTCGGCGGCCGCGTACCGAGTACCTCGGCGCCCGCAACGCCAGGTTCGCCATCTTCCCCGGCTCGAGTCTGGCCAGGAAGGGGCCGGACTGGATCGTGGCGGGTGAGCTGGTGGAGACGTCCAGGCTGTGGGCGCGCACCGTCGCGCGCATCGAGCCGGAATGGGTCGAGCCGCTGGCCAGGCACCTGGTCAGGCACAGCTACAGCGAGCCGCACTGGGAGAAGAAGCGCGGCGGCGCGGTCGCGCTGGAGAAGGTGACCCTGTACGGGGTGCCGCTGGTGGTGGACCGCAAGGTCGGCTACGCCACGATCGACCCGGCGGCGGCGCGGGAGCTGTTTATCAGGCATGCGCTGGTGGAGGGCGACTGGCAGACCTCGCATAAGTTCTTCGCCGAGAACCGGCGGCTGCTCGCCGAGGCCGAAGAGGTGGAACATCGTGCCCGCCGCCGGGGACTGGTGGTCGGCGAGGATGAGCTTTTCGCCTTCTACGACGCGCGGATACCCGCGGACGTGGTCTCNNTGGAAGCAGGCCCGCCGGGCCGACCCGGGCCTGCTGACCTTCAAGGCCAGTGAACTGCTCAGCGACGACGCGTCGCTGGTGACCGCGAATTCCTATCCCGACATCTGGACCTCCGAATCATCCCCGGCTGCGGCCCTGCCGTTGTCTTACGCCTTCGAGCCCGGCAGCCAGACCGACGGCGTGACCGTGGACATCCCGCTGAGCAGGCTCAATCAGGTGGACGCCGCCGAATTCTCCTGGCAGGTGCCCGGGCTGCGCACCGAGCTGATCACCGAGCTGATCAGGTCGCTGCCCAAGGCGCTNNCGCCGTGACCTGGTGCCCGCGCCTGACGTGGCGCGGGAGGTCGCCGCCCGCCTCGGGCCGCCGGCCGGGGACCTGCGCGATGCGGTCGCCCGTGAGCTGCGGTCGCTGCGCGGCGTCATCGTGCCGCGTGAGGCCTGGGACGAGACCAGGCTGCCGCCGCACCTGCGGATCACGGTCCGGGTCACCGACGGGGACCGGATCCTGGCGGAGGGCAAGGATGTCGGCGAGCTGCAGCGCGA
>PMOU01000101.1 GCA_003161205.1 Actinomycetota bacterium
GAAAAGGGTGATGTACCACCACTGTGGGTGTCCGAGGGGGGACTTGAACACCCATTCGGGTGGTACATCACCGATTAGGTGATCCATCACCAGCGGAGATTAACAGCGCAGGCTACCGTCCAGCATTCCGCGGACGATGATCAGCCATCCATCATGCCACAAGTCGATATGTGCAGCTCAGGCCGGAGCGATCGTCCGGCACGCCATCGTGCCTGACTCAGCTGGGCCAGGCCCGCCCAGCAGGCCGGCGATCGCCACCAGCCCGCGTAGCCGCCGCCACCGTCGGGCCGTCCCAAGAGCCCGGCCTCGCCCATCTAGCTTCCCACCTCCGGTTCAGGTGGGCCGCGTCGGACTGACTCTCATATGGAGTTGCGGTGTGAGGATTTTCGCACAATGCGGGATGTGGAGATATTCTCACGTCAAGCGATGTGGGGATTTCCTCACGTAAATTTGGGGGTTGGTCATGGCGCATAGGACGATCGAGGTGCGTAAGCCGCGCGACATCGGCGACGCGATCCGCGCCGTGCGCGAGGCACGCGGCATCTCGCAGGAGGATCTCGCGCAGGCGAACGCCTACGACCGGTTCTACCTCTACCGGCTGGAGGCCGGCCGGAGCACGGTGTACATCACCCGTCTGCTGCGCACGCTGAAATCCCTCGGCATCACCCTCAGCGTGACATTCGATACCGGTGAACCTGCCGCCGGGGATGGGCACTGATGGCCGACAGGCTGGAGGTGCGTCTGCATGGCGAGCAGATCGGCTGGATTACCCGCGGCTCCCGGGGGGAGCGCATCGAGTTCGAGTGGGCTGACGGGTACACCACCCCCGGGCCTGTCACGCTGACGGAGTCGTTCGGGTCTGTCCTGCTGAAGGCGCCGTCGCCCGCGGCGAGCAGCTTCTTCGGGGGATACGCGCTAGAGGGCCGCCAGCGTGAGCGGCTCACCCAGCGCCGTGGCATCAGCAACCCGGCAGACCTGTACGCGATGCTGCGCGAGTTCGGCAGTTCGATCGCCGGCGCCGTGACAATAGGCGACCCGGACACGGCGAGCCGGACACAGCCAGCGTACGAGCCGATTAGTGACAGCGAGATCATCAGGCGCCTCCGGCGGGCCGCGAATGACGGCGACCTCGGCTCCGATGATCAGAGCCGCTCAATGCTAGCTGGCCTGCAGCCGAAGCTGCTGCTCGCCCGGTTCGACGGTAACTGGTACCTCCCCCACGGCCGCGCGCACTCAACCCACATCCTCAAGCCAAGGCTCCCGGCACGCCCCGACGGGCTCGCCAGGGAGTACTACGGCCATGCGCTAGCCGCCGAGCTCGGGCTCGCACACTACAGCACCGAGCTCGTCGGCAACGGCGCCCGCCAGTACCTGGTCATCGAGCGCTACGACCGGGCTGTTGAGGGCCAGACGGTCACCCTGATCCACCAGGAGGACGCCGCTCAGGCACTGGGCCTCGACTGGGTTGATGACCACGCGAAATTCCAGGACCCAAGCGCGCCGCGTGACTCTCATCGCCCGAGCGCATACCGGATCGCCGAGCTCCTCGGCTCGCTTCAGGGAGAGGGGAGGCCGGTTGCCGACTTCCTGCACAGGCTCACATTCACCGTGCTCCTCGGCGACAACGACGCGCATGCGAAGAACCTGGCCATCTTGCACCTTCCCAGCCGCAGCGTGCTCGCCGACGTCTACGACGCGGTCCCGAATCTCTTCCAGGACGGCCGGATCGACTACAACCTCGCGCTCGCCATCGACGGCAGCTTCGACCACCGGCGCATTAGCGCCGCGCATCTCATCCGTGAAGCCGAGCACTGGAACGCGCTCGGCACCGGCGAACCGGAGCAGATCGTTACCGCGACCTTGGCCGACTTCGCCAGGGCTCTTGACCACGTGACAGTCCCGCCGGGCGTCTCCGCAGCGACCGTGACGCAGCTGGTGTGGAACGTCGAGCGACTGCAGGCAGGAGTGGAGATCGGCGAGCGACCGGCTGGTTACCGTAGGCGACTCGGGCGGTCTTGACCACAAGTGCGCTGCAAGGTCAGCGGGACCGCGAGCTGGTGAAGAGAACCTGATGGCAGGCTGGACGCACTGTCCCGGAGTGGCGCAACGGTTTGTTATTCAACGCTTGCCAATCCGGTGTCATGCAGCCGGCACGGCGAACACGGGGCGGCCCAAGCCGACCGAATCGCACCAGTCCTGTCGCGCTCCGGGCGGCGGGGGCGGCATAACTGCTATGGAGTCGACGCAAGGTCGACGCCATCTACCGTCATGGGATGCGCCCGATCCTGTGCGTGGGCGAGACGGCCGGGGAACGCCGCGACGGCGCTGCCCTGGCGAAAGTGCGCCGGCAGGTAGCTGCAGCGCTGGCCGGCCGGCCGGGACCGTGGCCGCCGCGGCCATCGCCTACGAGCCGCTCTGGGCCATCGGCGCCGGCCAGACGGCCACGCCCGGCGACGCCGGGAAGATGTGCTCGGCGATCCGCGACGAGGTGGCGCAGCTGGCCGGGCCGGACGCGGCGGCGGCGGTACGGATCCAGTACGGAGGCTCGGTCACACCCGGAACCGCGGCGGCGCTGCTCAGCGCCGACAGCGTGGACGGGTTCCTGGTCGGCGGCGCGAGCCTGGACGCCGGGCAGTTCGCCGCCATCGTGCACGCCGGGACCTGACCCTCCCGGCGCCCGCACCCGCGCCCAGGCAAAGCCCTAGCCCTTTCCCAGCCCGCCGCGCCGGCGTCGAAGGCACCAGCCCAAACCCGACTTGAGCTCTTACCGGCTATGCGGTGACGGCGTGGCCGAGGGCCATCCCGCAATAAGCGGCGCCCAGGGCAGTAATGATGCTGGCGGCGGCGTTGCGACCGCGGCGAGGCGGGCACCGTCCTCGGCCATGCGCACCGTCTCATACCCGAAGGTGGAGAAGGTGGTCAGGGTGCCGCAGAACCCGGCTCCGGCCGCTGCCGATGAAGATCGTCAGGCGCAGGGCCTGGCTGTCAAGTCTCATGACCGGTCCTTCCGGTGAGGGCGGGTAACCAGGCGCATCACAGCGATCCCGGCATAGGCAGCGGCCAGGCAGGCGATCATCGTGACGGCCAGGTAAGCCAGCGCGGTACCGGGAGCCCGGCGTCCAGGTCGCGCTGAATACCGACAACGTAAGCGGAGAAGGCGGTAAACCCGCCGAGCACGCCGACACCCGCAAAAGGGCGCACCAGCCGGTGGGCATGCCAGGCCTCGGTGACCGCCACCATGAGCATCCCGATCAGGGCGCACCCGGCGACATTGATGCCCAGCGTTGCCCAGCCGAACGAGCCAGGAGCACCCGGAATGCGGCGGAGATGCCGTAACGGGCCAGCGCTCCGATCACGCTGCCCGCCGAGATCGCGGCCAGCAGCGTCCACGACCGCATCCGGCGGGCCGTACGCGGGCCGGTCTGCGGCTCAGCCGGGCCATCCAGGGCACCGGGTTCGATTCCGGGCACAGGCGTCTCCTACCAGCATGGTCGCGCCATCTGGCAGGGACTGCCGACGGCATCGGCCGCAGTTACGCTGCGAACGGGCGAGGACACCGGGTCTCCCCCGCCGCGGCCCCGAACCGTGAGAACCTCTGTCATTGTAGCGATCACCGGCAACGCGGCCGCCTGCCGAACGTACCGGACTGCTACCGCGCGATGGCCGGCCGCGAAGCGCTGAAGGTCCTCATCATCCCTGGCCGCCGCCTTGCGGGGATACGAGCAGTTCACCGACGCACAGGCCCGCGCGGGCAGCTTGCCGGGCCGGGTACGGCGGCGGCGGTGCGTATCCGGTACGGAGGCTCGGTTACCCCCGGAACTGCAGCGGCGCTGCTCGGTACCGACAGTGTGGACGGTTCCTCGAACCGATCTGGAACCGGAACTACGTCGCCAGCGTCCAGATCACCCTGGCCGAGCAATTCGGGGTGCAAGGGCGCGGTGCCTTCTACGAGACCGCCGGCTGCCTGCGCGACGTGGTGGAAAACCACCTGTTCCAGGTCGTCGCGCTGCTCGCGATGGAACCGCCCGCCTATCAGGGCTTCGGCGCCGTGCAAAGCGAGAAGTTCAGCGTGTTCAAGGCGATGCGGCCGCTGGCCGCCGGTGACGTGGTCCGGGGCCAGTTCACCGGCTACCGGGACGAGCCGGGTGTGGCGGCCGATTCCGACGTGGAGACCTTCTGCGCCCTCCGGCTGTTCATCGACTCGTGGCGCTGGGCCGGAGTTCCCTGGTACGTGCGGTCGGGCAAGTGCCTGGCCCAGACCGCCGCGGAGGTGCTGGTCGAGCTGAAGCCGCCGCCGCAGCCGCTGTTCACCGACTCCGCACCCACAGCCGGCCGCGCCAACTATCTGCGTTTCCGGCTCTCGCCCAGCCCGGTCATCGCCCTCGCGGCCTGGGTCAAGCGCGCGGGCGAGGAATTCACCGGCGACCAGCGTGAGCTCGTGCTGCTCAACGCCCAGCCGGACGAGGAGCAGCCCTACGAACGCCGCACCGACCCCGCTGCGCGGCTACCAGATCCTGGAGATCACCATCCGCGCCGGCTCGCCCGCCGTCGGCCAGGCACTCGGCGACACCACCTGGCCGCCCGGCTGGGTCCCGGTCTCGGCCCTGGACAACCACACCCTCCGCG
>PMOU01000024.1:0-673 GCA_003161205.1 Actinomycetota bacterium
CCGTGCAGCGCGCCGGCCAGCGCCAGCTCGGCCGCGGCGGCCTGCCGCTGCTCGGCCTCCCGCTGCGCCTCGGCGGTCAGCCGCAGCCGGTCCGCGGTCGGGTCCGGCACCCGGGACGAGCGGCCGCGCATGGTCCGGTCCCCGCGTTCGCGCAGCGACACCGGGACCGTCACCGGCTCGGCGTGCCACCAGGAGACGGTCGGGCCGACGCGGGGATCGGGCTCGTCCGGCCCGAACAGCAGGTGCCGGGCCGGGTAGGCGCCGAACGCGGCGTTGTAGAGCCGGTGCGCCTGCTCGTCGTCCGCAGCCGCGAACCACCGGGTCAGCCGCAGGAAGTCGGCCCGGCGGGAAAATCCGGTGCCGGAGGCGTCCAGCAGCCGCTTGGCGTTGGTGATCAGCTGCCCCAGCGCCTGGCTCGCGGCGCCGCGTAGCTGCTCTGGCCCGGATGCCCCGTGCGACGCGTCGTACCAGGCCGTCAGCTCGGCCCAGTCGGTCCGCGTGCGCCCCTGGGCCCGCTCGACCTGGGTGCCGTCCGGCGAGGTGAGCCCGGGGAGGGTCGCCAGTGCCTCCAGCACGCGGTCGGCTTGCGCGAGCACCAGGCCGGCCCGGTGCGCGACGGCCGGGGCGTGCCGGTTGACGTCGGCGGTGATCAGGTCGATATAGACCAGCAGGA
>PMOU01000024.1:751-3618 GCA_003161205.1 Actinomycetota bacterium
TACCTCCGCGTCGAGCGCGTCGCCGCCGGTATGGCCCCTGCCCAGCAGGGCGAGGATCCGGTCGAGTGACTGCACGATCTGCCCCAGCAGTTCCCGGGCCACCTCGCGAGCCCCGTCGCTGGCGTGCAGGATCTCAACGGCCTGCCGGTGCACCCGGCCGCCCAGCTTGGACACCTGATAACGCGACCGTGACCGGATGTACTCGGCGACGGTCGCCACCCGCGCATCCCGGATCGACGGCACCAGGTTCCCCCAGGCCGCCAACTGTCGGCACCGCGCCTCTGCCGTGTCCCTGGACAGGTCGACACCGCGCTCAGCCAGCTGGCCCGCAACCTCCCCCGCGGACAAGTCCGTCAGCAGCGTCGCTGAGAACATGTCCATGATCGCGAGGTAATCCGCCGACTCCTCGGCGGTTAGGTATCGAAACAGATCACGCCGCGCCCCGTCCACCGCCGCGGGATTCCCTGAAGGGGTCACTTCACCAGGCTAGATGAATGATTCCAAGGGGACCGGTTACGGTTAGTGGTCGTAGGCGGTCAGTGACCGCTTGACCGGCTGGCTGGTTTTGTCGTTGTGCCAGACTGCGGCTGTCAGTGCCAGGATCCGGGTCAGGACGCGGGCGGTGATGCCCTCCGGGGTGCGGCCGCCGTGCCGTTCCAGGTCAAGCTGCCCCTTGAAGGTCCAGTTGACCGATTCGATGACCTGTCGCAGCGGCCTGAACAGGTTCTGCCCGGCGCGCCTGGCCTCGCCCTTGCGGGCAGGGCGCAGCAGCACCAGCTCACGCTCAGTCAGATCAGCCTCGAAGTGGCGGCCGAAGTAGTTCTTGTCCCCGATGACCGTCTGCCCCAGATGATCGTTCACCACGTCCTGGCCGGCCTCCAGCATGCCCAGCAGCGTCTCACGCTCATCCGCCTTCGCGCCGGCCAGCGCGAACAGCACCGGCAGCCCGGTCAGGGTGCACACCAGGTGCAGCCGCAGCCCCCAGAAGTACCGTGAGTGACTGGCACAGTAGCCGTACTCCGCCCACCCGGCGGCATCGCTGCGCCGGGCCGTCTCCCGGGACCGGCCGCACTCCACCGGCGTCGAATCGACCACCCAGACATCATCGCTCCACAAGCTGGTGTCCATGGCCAGCATTCGGATCACCCGGATGAACAGCGCAAACGCCTTACGCACCCGCTTGTTGTACCCGGACTGCCCGATCCGCCGCGGGAACATGCCCGCCAGGTCCTCCGCCACGTAACGCAGCCAGCGCCGCTCGGAGGTGAACCCCAGCAGCGCGGACATCACCGCCATCGTCAGCAGCTCCGCGTCGCTGAGCGTGAGCGCCATGCCATCCGCCGGGCGGTCCGGGGCAAGGTCCGGCCAGTCCCGGAGCATGTCATCGACCTTGACGTAAAGTGCAGTTGCGAGAGTCTCTATGTCGTTGTCCACAACACCGATCGTGGAGACTCTCGCCTCTCCCCGCCCAGGTATCCCCTGGAATCATTCATCTAGTGCCAGGCAGCGCCTGGCAGAGTAGAACCGTCGCCGATGACCTCGTCCTTCCTCATGCCGCAAGGAGCCTGTCTTGACCGAACCACGGACCGCTCTGTCCGAGCAGGATCCGCCCGGCCGTGGCCAGCGCGGCCGCGACACCGGCCAGCGCGGGAATAAGTGGTGGACGCTGGTCGCGGTGTGCCTGGGCACCTTTATGCTGCTGCTTGACATCACGATCGTGAATGTCGCCCTGCCCGATATCCAGCGGGCGCTGAACTCCAGCTTCTCCGATCTGCAGTGGATCGTGGACGCGTACGCCCTGACCCTGGCGGCGTTCTTGCTGACCGCGGGCAGCCTGGCGGATATGTTCGGCCGGAGGCTGATGTACCTGATCGGCCTGGTCGTGTTCACCTGCGCCTCGGCGCTGTGCGGATTTGCCGCCAGCACGCTGATGCTCCAGCTCTCCCGGGCCCTGCAGGGGGCCGGCGGGGCGATCATGTTCGCGGTGTCGCTGGCGCTGCTGGCCGACGCCTTCCGCGGCAAGGACCGCGGCGTCGCGTTCGGGGTGTGGGGCGCGGTGACCGGGCTGGCGGTGGCCATCGGCCCGCTGCTCGGCGGGCTGCTGACCACTGGCCTGTCCTGGCGGTGGATCTTCTTCGTCAACGCGCCGATCGGCATCGGAGCCGTGGTCATCAGCGTGCTCAAGGTGGCTGAATCGCGCTCGCCGCACGCGAGCCGCCCCGACTGGGCCGGCTTCTCGCTGTTCACGCTGGCGCTGTCGAGCCTGGTCTACGGGCTGATCGAGTCGAATCAGCGCTCCTTCACCGACGGCCTGGTGCTCGGCTGCTTCGCCGCGGCGGCGGTGCTGCTCGTGGTCTTCGTCGTCGTCGAGCTGCGGAGCACGTCGCCGATGTTCGACCTGAACCTGTTCCGGCTGCCGACCTTCAGCGGCGGGTCGGTGGCGGCGTTCGGACTCAGCGCCTCGATCTTCTCGATGCTGCTCTACCTGGTGCTGTACATCCAGGACATCCTGGGCTACTCCCCGCTGGCCACCGGCGTCCGGCTGATGGTCATCTCCGGCGGGATCCTGGTCACCTCCACCGCGGCCGGCCGGCTGACCTCCCGGGTGCCGATCCGGCTGCTCATCGGCCCCGGCCTGCTCATCGTCGGGGCCGGGCTGCTGCTGATGCGCGGCCTGAACGCGGGCTCGGCCTGGACCCATCTGATCCCTGGCATGATCGCCGGCGGCGTCGGCACCGGCAAGACCGCCGTCCTGGTGCGGCTGACGGAATTACTGGCCGAGAAGCGCGCCATTCCCGTTCCGATCCGGCTGCGTGACGCGGCCGCCGACCTCGACTTCGAGATTCTGGCGCGGGACCGGTTCCTGA
>PMOU01000185.1 GCA_003161205.1 Actinomycetota bacterium
CATCGGATCGGTACTTCTTACCATCTGGCTGGTCATCGGTGGGATCGCCGCCGGGCAGCGCGGCGATTACAAAGGCCCTGTCGGCTGTAGCAGGGCTAGTACGGTCGCGGTGACGATCATCGCCGGTCCCCTCAACTACGCGGGCGTGGACCCGAATATCAACTGCACCGTCCAGCACCCCAGCAATTAGTTATTGCGGTCCATCCGCGAACGTCGATCCCCCGCGCTACTTGCACGCCATGACCAAGCGTAGCTGTCCGGGTGTCGATGGATGTATCACGCGTGATACACTGTTTTCATGGCTGAAGTGACCATCCGGGAACTGCGTAACCACGGAGGTGATGTGGTGGATCGGGTTGCCCGAGGGGAGCCGGTGACCATTACCCGGGCCGGTCAGCCGGTGGCCGAGCTCCGGCCAGTACCGAAGTCGCCGCTCACGGCCGAGACGCTGCTCGCTCGCTGGCGGCGGTTGCCGTACGTGGATTACCGGACGATGCGGGAAGAGATCGACGAGATCCTGGACCCCTATCTGTGACCGGCGAGGCTGAGGTTTCCGTCACGAACGCTGGCGGGGGCCCCGCGCGCGGTATCCCGGATCGACCTGCCCGGGGAATCTTGGACACCTCGGTGGTCATCGCCCTTCGGGACATCACCGATGTTGCGGCCCTGCCCGCGGAACCGGTCATCACCACTGTGACCCTTGCCGAGCTCTCAGTGGGGCCGCTGGTGGCTCGTGACGACAGGGTCAGGGCGGCCAGGCAGGCCCAACTGCAGGAAGCCGAGGCGGACTTCGACCCGCTGCCTTTCGACCGGGCGTCAGCGCGGGCCTTCGGCCAGGTAGCAGCATCTTTGCGGCGGGCAGGCAGGAAGACTCACGCCCGTGCGTACGATGCGCTGATCGCGGCCGTCGCGGTAGCGAATGGACTACCGGTCTATACGTGTAACGCCGATGATTTCGACGGGATCGACGGTCTGCACGTGGTGCCGGTTAGCGTCGCGGATGAAGTTACGGACTAGGCCGCGACCGGGCTCAGGTGCCGGGTACGGGGAACTGGAACTCTTCGACGGCCAGACCATACTTGTGAGATGGATCAGAGGGATGATCTAGTACCGCGCCAGGCGGAGAGCCTCGTGACCGACGCGCTCCGCTTCCGGAAGGCCGCGGGCTGACAGCGCAGCGCGCCGAGGAGCTAATCGCCGAAATCAGGGCCGGGCGAGACGTCCAGGCGAAGGAGGGACGATGACCGACAGCGGCAGCACCAGCCGAAAGCCGGTGATACTGGCACCGGGCGAGGGCCGGGCCTATCCGATGGGTCGCATCTCGGCGGTGTTCAAGGCCGACGGCGCGGAGACCGGGCAGCTGTATTCGATCTCCGAGTGGTGGCTCGACCCGCACACCAAGGGCCCCGGCGCGCATTCGCACCCGGAGGACGACGTTTTCTACGTCCTCGCCGGCACCATGAGCGTGCTGGTCGGCACCGACTGGATCGAGGCGCCCACCGGGTCGTTCGTCGTGGTGCCCGGAAATGTGACCCACGACTTCGAGAACCGCGGTCCCGAACGTGCCGGGGTCCTCAACGTCTCGGCCCCGGGCAACTTCGAGCAGCACATGCCGAGCATCGCCCAATGGTTCGCCGAACACCCTCCCGGCGACACCCGCGCCTGACCCAGTTCACGGAGCTGCATGCGGGAACAAGCGGTGCAGGTGGTAGTCGATGACGGCCTGGGCCTGCTCGACCGAGGACTGGCCACCGAGAACGCTCGTGCCCAGGCCCGCGGACATGGCCAGCAGGCTGACGGCTTCGGTGTCCGGGTCCAGGTCGGCGGGCGTGCCACCGGCCGCCTGGGCCGCTCGCAGCTGCGCCGCGACCACGTCGACCACGGCGTTTGAGTTCCGGACCAGGGGAGCGATAGCCAGCGCCGGCTCGGTCAGCGAGAGCGCGAAGTAGGCCGTGTACAGAACGGTGAAGGTACGCCGCTCCTCGTCCGCGGGCAGCCCCTCGGTCAGGATGGCGGCGACAATGTCGCGCGGGTTGGCCGGGCCTCCAGCCGGTCTGACCCGCCGTATCCGCGCGAGTGCCCGCTCGCTGAACTGTGCCGCCAGATGCTGCATGGCGGCCAGCAGCAGCTCTTCCTTGGTGCCGAAGTAGTACTGGACCAGCCGCAGGGAGACGCCGGCTTCGGCCGCGACCTCGCGCATGCCGGTGGCGTGCAGCCCGCGGGTGGCCGCCGTCCGCAGCAGCGCCTCCGCGATCTGCCGCCGCCGTTCCTCATGATCGACCCGCTTCGGCACCCGCTCACCGTATCCCTCGTTGCCCGCCAGACCCGTTGATGATACGTTCGTATCATAAAGACGAGGAGGCCAGACATGCTGGCACCCAAAGCCGACGTGGGATCGTGGGTCAGCGAAGCGGCGCGGGAGAAGTTCATGGCCGCGTACGAGCGGGCGTTTGCGCTCTGGCCCCAGCCCGTTGAGGAATTCGATCTCGAGACGGCGACCGCGACCACCCGGGTGCACGCCTACCGGCCGCATCCCGGCGGGGAGCCGGTCGTGCTGCTCACCGGGGCCGGGTTCAACGCCTCGGGCTGGTACCCGCACGTCGCCGCGCTCGCCCAGCACCACCCCGTCTACGGGATCGACATGCCCGGCGACCCGAACCCCAGCGTCCTGCGCGCCCCGCTCACTCCGCCGGAATCCTGCGCGGCGTGGCTCGACGAGCTGCTCGGCCAGCTCAGCGACCACCCGGCGCACCTGGTCGGCCTGTCCTACGGCGGCTGGGTCGCCATGAACCAGGCGATCCGCATGCCCGGGCGGGTCGCCTCCATCACGCTGCTTGACCCCGCCGGGCTTACCAAGCTCGACGCCCGCTTCTGGTGGTGGCTCACCATCAGCGGCCTGGCCAGCCTGACCCCGATGCCGCTACGCCGCCACCTCGCCCGCTGGCTGGACAGCCCGGCCATGCTGGAACGGGAGCTGATGACGCTGATGTGGGCCGGCAGCCGCGGCTACCGGATGGAGCCCAAGTTCCCCGGCATCCTCACCGACGACGAACTCCGCACGATCGACGTGCCGGCCCTGCTGATCACCGGCACGCGCAGCGCCATGCTCACCCCCGCCGAGGCCCGCGCCCGGGCCAGCCTCATGCCCCACGCGGAGGTCGCCATCGTCCCCGGCAGCCACGGCGGCGTCCACCGCATCGACGAGCTGAACGACCGCATCGCCGCCTTCATCCAAGCCCACACCACCGGCAAGGACGCGTTAATTAAGGCCCGGCTCGCGGGCTCACGACGCCGAGGTCGTAGCCCAGGACGACCGCCTGGACCCGGTCGCGCAGCCCGAGCTTGGTGAGGATCCGGGTCACGTGGGTCTTGACCGTCGTCTCGGCCACGATGAGCTCGGCGGCGATCTCGCCGTTGTTCTTGCCCAGGGCCATGAGCGTGAAGACCTCGACCTCACGCGGGCTCAGCGCCTGCAGGGCCCGCGCCGCGTCGCCCGTCCGTCTCGGTGCCGTGAACTCCTCGATGAGCCGCTTGGTGACGGTCGGGGCGAGCAGGGCCTGTCCTTGGCTGACCGTGTGGATGCCGCTGATCAGCTGCGGCGCCGGGACGTCCTTCAGGAGGAACCCGCTGGCCCCGGCGCGAAGCGCGTCGTAGACGTACTCGTCGAGGTCGAAGGTGGTCAGGATCAGGATCTGGGTCGGCGAGCCGTTCTGGGCCAGGATCCGGCGGGTCGCCTCGATCCCGTCCAGCTCCGGCATCCGGATGTCCATCAGCACGACGTCAGGGCGCAGCTCACGGGCGGCGCGGACCGCCTCGCTGCCGGTGCGGGCCTCGGCGACGACCTCGATGTCCGGGTCGGCCGCCAGGATCATCCGGAAGCCGGTCCGGATGAGCTCCTGGTCATCGGCGATCACCAGCCGTACCGTCACAGCAGCGCTCCTTCGGCGGCGCGCGGAATGCGGACCGCCAGGTGCCATTGTCCGGTGCCGGGTGCGGCCGCATCGATCTCGCCGCCGCACAACGCGATGCGTTCGCGCATGGTGCCGGTGGGCCAGCGGTTCGGGCCGCTCTGCTGCGCGGTCAGGCGAAGCTCGAGGTCATCGTCGCGGAACAGCAGGCGCACGGTCATCCTGCCCTCGCCGGCGAGCCGCGTATCGCGCAGCGCCTCTTCCAGCACCCGGTAGACGCCAAGCTCGACCGCGGCGGGGATGTCGCCGGGCTCGCCCTCGACCCCGAGCTCGACGGGCCGGCCGGCCTCGCGCGCCGCCTTGATGAGCGCGTACACCTGGTCCACGCCCGGCAGCGGCGCCAGGTCGGGCGTGGCTTCCCCGCGCCGGAGCGCACCCAGGATGCGGCGCATGTCGGCGAGGGACTGGCGGCCGGTCTGCTCGACCGCTTCCATCGCCCGGCAGGCCGACGGCGGGTCCTGCCTCAGCTGCGCCCGGGCCGCTTCCGCCTGGATCACCATGATCGAGATGGCGCCGGTCAGGGACTCGTGCAGCTCCCGGGCGATGCGAGAGCGCTCGCCCGCCACCGCCAGCCGGGTCCGGTCGTCGCTCTCCGCCGTCAGTCGGGAAAGGGCGCGCCCGAGCCCCGCGTTCTTCGCCCGCCTGGCTCGCATCGCCCGGCCCAGGCCCCACGCGGCGCCGGTGATGACCGCCGCGCCGGCCAGGTCGGCCGGCGTTCCCGTGTGCGAGGCCAGGTGGGGCGCGACCGACAGCCCGAGCACGAGCCCCAGCCCGAGCACAGCACGGAACCGGTTCGCCCAGGAGGCGACCGTGTAGGGCGGTACGAGGAGCCAGAAGGCGGCGGCGATGGCCGAGTCGCGCGGGGGCGTCAGTGCGACCGACATGATCCCGGCGATCGCGCCGGCCGCCACGACGAACACCAGCGGGTACCGCCGCCGCCACAGCGCGGCGATCGCGTAGCCCGAGATGGCCAGCGCGTTCAAGGCGATCGGGCCCCGGACGTCGTTGCTGGTCAGGATCCCGATCTCCAGGACAACGAGGATGGCGCCCGCGAAGACCGGGTCCTGCCACTGCCAGCGGGATCCCTCACCGGCGGCGGGAGAGTGCGCTACGCCAGCGCCTGCATCCGGGTCCGCAGGCACCGTCGCGCTCTGCATCGACAGGCGGGGCACCGGCAGGCGGGCGCGCACCTCGAACCCGCCCTCCGGGCGGTGGCCGGCCCACATTTCCCCGCCGAGGCGGGAGACCCGCTCGCCCATGCCGATCAGCCCCTGTCCCGATCCCGGCGCGGTGCTCCCGAGCCCGGACCGGCCGCGACCCGTGTCCGTCACCGTGATCTCGAGCTGGGCCTCGCCCACCCGGGCGGACACGTCGGCGCGGGCCGGGCCAGCATGCTTGATGCAGTTGGTCAGCGCTTCTTGTACCACCCGGTAAGCCACCGCGTCCACGGCCGGATCGAGCGAGGCTACGGGTCCGGACAACTGGACACTGACGTCGAGGCCAGCCGCCCGCGCTCGGCCGGCCAGCGTCTCGACGTCACCGAGCCCTGGGCCGGCGGCGCCGTCCGGCTCACCGCCGCGCCGAAGGGATCCCACGAGCCGACGCAGGTCGCCGAGCGCCTCCCGGCCCGCGCTCTCCACGGCTCGCAGCGCGGCATCCGCCTGTTCCGGATCGGAGGCAGCTACCGTCCGTGCCCCGCTGGCCTGGACAGTCATCACGCTGAGGCAGTGCGCGATCACGTCATGCAGCTCGCGCGCCATCCGGCTCCGTTCCTCGCCCGCAGCCACGTGGGAACGGCGTTCCTGCTCGGTATCGATCAGCGCGGAACGCAGCCTGAGATTGTCGGTCAGCAAGGAACGTGAGGCCAGCAGGAAACCGCAGGTGAAGGGAAGCGGGCCGAACAGGGCCCAGGTGCCGGCCATGCTCCCGATCGAGCCTGAGCCCGGATCGAACGTGATGACCCACGCGGTGCCCGACCACGCGGCGAAGCAGGCAACGCACCACAGGACCCGCGGCCAGGACCGGGTGCTCTGGCCGAGGATATAGAAGCTGAATGCTATTGCCGCCGCCTCGAATGTCCCGTCGCCGTTGTAGAGGCTGACGGCCTGGAACACCGCGAGCGCCGCGGCGGCCGCGAGCGTCGCGCCGACCGGGCTGACGCGCCGCCAGGCGATGGTGCCCATCAGGACCGCCAGAGCCACGACCGCGAGCACGTTCAGGTCCCGATGGGGCTCTCTCGCCGCGTTCCACCATGCCCCCGCGAACCCGGCCGCCGCCACGATCCGGTCGACCAGCACAGGGTCTCGGACGAGCGTCCCTAGCCCCGCCGTCCAGCCCCGAACCCGGCTCACGCTGCTACCTTACCGATGACCTCTCCCGCCTCTCCTGCGACGCGGACCGCGTGCGGCGCGTCTGCACGAAGGCGGTGATCCCCAGGACGATCATCACGATGATGCACACCGGGGCCAGGAGCCACGAGGGGTTGCCCTGCTTGCCGCCGAGGTTCCCGATAAAGAAGAACGCCACCGCCGCGATCAGCAGCACGATGTAGGTGCCGCGGGTGCAAGCCAGCCGGGTGATACGGTCCATGATGATGCGCTCCCTTGGATAGCAGGATGTCATTTCCGGCCCGTCAAGGGCCATACCCGCAGAATCACACGCGGCCAGCGCCAAAGCATCCTCTCGCCGTTCGATTCCCGTGGACCGCGGAAGGATCATCGCTGTAGCCCCTGGAAGTACAGACTCACCCGGTCACTACCAGCCCACGCCACCGGCAACCAGACAGCTCACCCGGCCGACACCGAAAACCAAAACCTTTAGGACCGAACGAACCGTGGTGCCTGCTCCCGGTGATCGCCCTGATCTGATCGCGGACGAACTTGCGGTGGGCGGCACGCACCCGCCTCAGCCACCGCAATCGCACCGCCCGCCCCATCCACTCACCTCGTCCCCTGCTCGGTATTCGATGAATGCCGCACCCTGCATAAACTTTCGGCTACGCTGCCGCATTCATGGACTGGCCAGTGGCTCCGTCATCACGCGAGCGGTGCGGACGAGAACTTGGGGGCGCATGTGACCGGATCCAGGGATTCCGCGGATCCGACGAGAAAACCGCGAAAAGGGGTCGAGATGAGGACAGTCCGCTGGGAGGATCCTAAGCAGGAGATCCGGGAACTTGAGCCCGGCTGGGATGCTCCCGATCGCGTCGCGGAGCGGGAGCGGAGCAGGGCGGAGATGCGCGCCGAGCAGCGCGGGTATCAGCTTGCGCAGCTGCGGAAGAACGCCGGGCTTAGCCACCATTAGGGAACTGCGTAACCACGGAGGTGATGTGGTGGATCGGGTTGCCCGTGGAGAGCCGGCGACTGTCACCCGGCCGGTCAGCAGGTAGCCGGGCTCCGGCCGGTGCCGAAGCCGCCGCTTATGGCCGAGACGCTGCTCGCCCGCTGGCGGCGGCTGCCGTACGTGGACTACCAGACGATGCGTGAAGAGATCGACGAGATTCTGGATCCCTCTCTGTGACCGGCGAGGCTGATCGACCTGCCCAGGGAATCCTGCACACCTCTTGGGCTACCGGTCTATACGTGTAACGCTGATGACTTCGACGGGATCGACGGCCTGCACGTGGTGCCGGTGAGCGTCACAGGTGAAGTACAGCCTAGGCCGCCAGGCTCGAGCGGGAGCTCACCCAGCAGACACCGAAACCAAACCTTAGGACCGAACGAGCCGTGCTGCCTGCCCCCGGTGATCGCCGGGCTCGGCCTCATCGGCCCATCCGGCGCTGGGGGCGTACAAGAGGACCTGGGTACCCCATCGGCTCGAACTGACCGCTACCCGTCGTCCATAGACGCACGATAGCAACCACCGCACCTGCCCCGCTGCTAGCGCCGCCATTGACGGCCGGACTATCAATATGATATCACTTTGATAGGTGATCGGAAGGCCGACACCACACACCGCAGGAGACATCTCATGAACGCATCCAACGACAACACCGCTGGGAACCGGCTACGCAGGTGGTGGCTAACGCCTCCGCGATCCGGCCTGCGGCGCCTGATCAACCCGATCGTGTACCGCCACCTCCGCGGCTTTGGGCTCACGCACATTGCCGGTGGCAGTGTCGGGGCCGCCGCGGCCCTCATCTGCCTCTCGTACGGCGTCTACGGATGGGCAGCCTTCTTCCTGGTTATCGCGGCCGTGAATATCGCGGCTGGCGGCTGGTACCGCACCATCGCCCGCTCCGCCCCGGCCCGGATCTGAGCCCGGTCAGTACCCAGCCGCCGCGCCTCAGCGGCCCGTCTCCCAAGCCCGGCACGTGCGAGCTACAGTCCAATTGATGAAGGGAGGCGGCTATGACCGAAGAGCCGCAGTTCACGATTGGGGCCAGGGCAAGCTGCACCGATGGTCACTGCGGCAAGGTGCGCCGCGTGATCATCAACCCGGCCACTGAGACGGTCACCCACCTTGTCATCCAGCCGGGGCACCGGCCAGAGGCCGCGCGGCTCGTCCCCGTGCACCTGGTTGACACCACCAACGGCGAAATCAGGCTGCGCTGCACCCTCGCGGAGTTCGACAAACTCGACCAAGCCGAGCAGCGCCAACTCGCCAGCGAAGCCGATGAACCCGTCACCGATGTTGGCCTCTTCAGCAGCGGCTTTGTCCGCAACGCCAGCGGTGACGCATTGGCTCCCGTCGGCGGCGAGTTCATGGACATCGGCCACATTCCGGGACGCCGGAGGACGTTCGTCGAAGACGTTGTTCCGGTGGGTGAGGACCAGGTGGAGCCCGGGGACCGGGTCCACGCCGTCGATGGTGAGATCGGGCGGGTGCGGGGCTTCCTCGTCAATCCGGACGATGACCAGGTGACCCACGTGCTGCTCCAGGACGGGCATCTGTGGGGCCGCAGGAAAGTCGCCATCCCCATCAGCGCCGTGACCAGGGTCGACGCCGGAATCCGGCTCAACCTCACCAAGGAACAGGTCGGAGAACTGCCGCCTGTGGCCGAGCGGACTTAGCCTCAGCCCGGGCTGATGACGATGATGGCGGGGAGGTACGGGTGGGTGGAACGGAGCCGGGTGCCGCGGCGCCGCGACCGCCATGGCCGGGCGGGGCGGCCTGGATCGACGGGCGGTATTGCCCGGTCGAGGAGGCGAAGATCTCGGTGCTGGATCTGGGGGTCACCCGCTCGGACTGCACCTATGACGTGGTGCACGTCTGGCGCGGGCGGTTCTACCGGCTAGACGCCCATCTGGACCGGTTCGCCGCGAGCATGGTCATCGACGGCCAGCCGGTCGGCACGGGCGCTCCCGGGCCGCTGACCCTCCAGCTGCGGGACCGCTACTGGGCCAGCCACGACGACCCGCGGTACTCGACCCCCGTCCGCTACGACGAGCCCAGCTGAGACCGCCCGCGGCTCCCGCTGATCCGTTCCAGCGCCCGGCTGATGTCGGCCGGAGCTACGATCCCGGCCAGCTGCCCGTCGGCGAACACCAGTGCCCGGCCGTCCGAACACCCGTTAAGCCGCGGCAGCAGGTCGGCGACCGGCTCATCCGGGGTAGTCCGGGCCACCTCGGCCAGCGGGCAGGCGACCTCCCGCAGCGTGGTCCGGGCGCGTTCGTCCGCGGGAACGGCGTTGACCCGGCGCACGGTCACCAGTCCCACCGTCTGCCCGTCGTCGTCCACCACCGGGAAGGCGGAGTGCCGCAGCCACGGCAGCAACTCGCGCAGGAACCGGTCGACCGTGGCCGAAGCCGGCACGGTGACCGGGTCGGCGCTCATGACCTCCCGCACGGCCACGGTACGCAGCCGGGACTGCACCACCGCCTGCTGGTTTTCTGCGGTGGCCGCGCTGATCAGGAACCAGCCGAGAATGATGAACCACAGCCAGCTGTAGTCCCGCCGGGCCAGCACGAGATAACCGCCGACCACAATCAGCGCCCACCCGAACACCTGCCCCGAATGCGCCAGCTCGTGCGCGAGCAGGGACGCCATATAGGCCACCGCGGTCACGATGGCCGCCACCACGTATTCCGCCTCCGGCCGCCGCGGCACCTCGGCCGGAAACTGCCCCGCCGCCAGCCCGTAGGCCAGCAGCGCCACGATGACCACCACGCTCCAGTTCACGCCGATCCGGATGCCGCTTATCCGCCCCAGGCTGAAGCTCTGTCCCATAACGTCTCTCCGCCGCGCGTGCGTTCTGTCCGTTCCGTACCAGCCTGCTCGCCGGCTCACGCTCCAGCCGCGCCGGGTCCCCCCTTGGCTCGGACCGTAGAACCAGGTCCCGTTCGGGATGATTGAAATTTTGGCCAACCAGCAGACACCGAAACCAAACATCAGGACCGAACGAGCCGTGGTGCCCTGCTCCCGATGATCCGCAGGGCACCCGTGGTGGCGCTAGCGCTGGCCTTGGTCGTGCGCTCGAGGCGCCGGGATCGCAGGAGGCTGAGTAGAGGTCCGGCTTAGCTCGGCGTACCAGGCGGCCATAGCCAGGTTGACGGCAGATTCGATGTTGTCGAGCTGGTTCTGCATCCGCCGAAGCTGCGGATCGATGTCGGCATGCATCCGCCCGAGCTGCGGGCCGATGTCAGCCGTGATGGTCGTGCGGAGGTGGTGGACGCATAGCGTTCCGCCTGCGAGAACGCCGAGTAGCGCACCCACGACGAAGATGAGCAGAACCATGACTCCTCCAGATGCTTAGGTCATATGGACAGTATGCACTACGACCATGGCGATATGGAAGGGTCAAAGTGACATATGTCAGATTGAAGCTGTCGTTTGACCACTACCAGAATGCGTACTACCATAAGATCTTTCGCGAGCTGCTGGTTACGCAGCGTAGGCTGCGCCGGGTGGAACTTGCTCAGAGGCCCTGCCGTGGCTCGCGAAGTTACGGACAGGTTAGCTGCGACAACATCAAGGAAAAGTTGAGCCCTAATCCCTTGAGCTTGGTGAGGTTGGCGATACGCTAGCGCAAGCTTGGCGCGAGCTGTCGATCTGATACCTGTCAGCTTTGCCAAACGCGAATGAGACAACGTCGTCAGCGGGAGGGGCAGCGGCATGGGAGATACCGACATGGGAGATGGCACGAGCCCGTTGATGCTGCGCCGACGTCTCCGAACGGAAATTCGAACGGCACGCTTGGATAGCAACCTGACTCAGGAGCAAGTCGCCAGGGCCATGGAATGGTCCATGTCGAAGATGAACCGGATTGAAAAGGCAAAGTCCGGTATCAGCGCAAATGACCTTAGAGTGCTTCTTCCGTATCTCGGAATAAAAGATAAGAGACGGGCTGATGAGCTAATCGACCTAGCCCGGGCGGCTAGGGAAAGCCCATGGTGGAGTCGTTACAAAGACGTTGCGCCTGAAAAGCTTCTTGAACTGATTGACTATGAATCCGCAGCATCCGCCGTGAGCCAGTTTGAGCCAATGTTTATCCCTGGAATTCTCCAGACGGAAGAATACGCACGAGCCGTTCTGCAGGTTTTCTATGATGAGAAATCTGCGGCTGAGCGATTGACCTCTATGGTTGAGCTCCGAACCACACGTACAAACCTGCTGACCAGGGAGAATGCTCCGAAGTTCTCGTTCGTACTCGACGAGTCTGTCATCCACCGCGTAGTCGGTAGCTCCGCCATCATGAGTCGGCAATTCCAGCATCTAGCCAATCTCGCAAGGCTGCCAAACGTGACAATCCAAGTCGTGCCGTTCACGGCTGGCCCGCATCCCGGCATGAAGGGACCCTTCGAGGTCGTCCAGTTCGCGGACACGCCGGACGAAAACATCGTGTTCCTCGAAGGTCCGCGCGGCGACATCATCGGCGAAGATCAAGAGGAAACGGAGGACTATCTGAAAGCCTTCATGCACATCACGGCGGTATCCCTCAGTCCGTCGGACTCGGTTAAGCGCCTGCTCCTGGCCGCGGACGAGATGGCATAACGGGCGATTCTTCCTGAGCATTCCTGTAACGGTCAAGACCTGCCGTTTGACCTAGTACTAGCCTGATCGCCCTGTTTGGCTTACACTGCACGGTGATGGAATGCATGCTGCGCTCCTGAGCCAAACTGGCTCAGGCAGGAGCAGCCTCACCAGCACTCCCGCAGGCTGGCCGGACACTCTGCATGCATCCGCGGCTGCCAGTGCCGGCGGAGGTCCCCCCAGGCGGCGGGGAGGGGGGTCAGTGGCCGACTTCGAAGAACCGTGCATCGCGTGGCGCAAGAGCACGGCATCCAACAGCGGCGGGTGCTTGGAGGTAGCGGTATTCAAAGGGTCCGTACTCGTCCGCGATTCCACCAATCGGGACGGGCCAGTACTCACGCTGTCGCCCGCAGCATGGTCCGGCTTGCTGGCGCGGGCACGCGGTAAGGATCTCGGTCTTCGGGGGGACTAGGCAGCCGCTTCTGGTACCCAGCGACACCGCCGCTGCCTCAGCGGCTCGTCTCCCAGGCTCGGCACAGGGCGTTGGCTAGGACCATCTGGTGCGGGATGCGGCAGGCGACTCTGATTAGGTCGGGACTGGCCACGATGATGGCGAGGGCCCGGGCGCGTGAGGTCGCGACGTTCAGCCGGTGCGGGTCGTAGAGGAACTCCATGCCGCGCGGCGCCT
>PMOU01000538.1:0-5468 GCA_003161205.1 Actinomycetota bacterium
ACGCGCCGCCGGGCCCATGAGGCGGCCACGGCAAAGCCGACGTCGCCGTCCGCGGACCCGCGGCTGACCTGCTCCTCGTCCTGACACGCCGCCTGCCACCCTCGACTCCCGGCGTGGAAATCCTCGGCCAGCAGGCCCTGCTCGCGCACTGGCTCCAGCACACCCCGTTCTGACAGATCCACGATCCAAGCCATCCGCGCCTCGCAGCGGCACGGGCTGCCCTGGTGCCGGGGGAGATGCTCGCGGGGCCGGCCTGGATCGCCTGCCGGCCCGGCGGCTGTGTGCGCTTGGTCTTCCGGCGGGGTCGGTCCTCCGGATCTGGGCAGGTCAGGCTTGTTGCGCGGACGGTTCTACCGCCTCGATGTCGTCAGCCACCTTCCGCAAGAACGCGGCGAGGGGGAAGCGGATCACGGCCGCATGGTTGCCGTTCACCTCGGTCATGCGGATCTCGGGGACTATCTCGCCGATGCAGGTTTCCTCGGTCGTCCCGATCCTGAGGTAGACCCGGATGGGGTCCTGAGGCTCGCCGGGGGTGGGGGTTGTCATCGGATCAGCTCCTCATGGACGTAGAGCGCGGTAAGGCTGCGAACCGGAACAGGAAATCGGGAGACGAGCGACAAGACCGCGGCGGCAGGCACGAAGACAACCAGGGCCAGGGGCCGGGCAAGTCGATGCCAGCCATGAAGGCGTTGAAAGGCCATCTGGATCAGGCGCGTCCGCATTCCTTCAGTCTCCCTGCTCTCGCCGCAGATAGGCGCGTGCTGGCTCGTAGATCGTGCCGCTGGCCGGCTCGTCGGCCTCCTCTAGAGTGACCCAGCGCAGGGCTGCCGCTCCGCTGTAATCGGCTGGCCCTCAGCCAGGAGGGCGGCAGGCGACAGAGACGAGGTGAACACTGGGTCCAGGCCGCGCTCAACGCACCAGGCCAGGTAGCAACGGAGGTCGGATTCGGTGTGCTCGCGGGACGTGCCCTTGAAGCGGGCCAGGTACGCGGCCACTGCCAGCCGCAGTTGGTCAGTAAACGGCACCGCGGGGTCGGAGGCCACAGAGGCCAGCTCGGTGAAGGTCATCATGCCGTGACCTTGCAGCGGCCTGTGCTTTCTGCCAATCCCCCGGCATATGCCACGAATCGGCTTGCATGGGCATCCCCGGCGGAGAGTAGGCGCTGCTGGCACGAGGTAGCCGTCGAGATCTGCAGGTTAGGATGTAGGTACTGTCGCGAAGGAGCCGACCGCAATGACCCGCGCTGTGCATGTCCCGTACACCGTCGAGCAGGACGAGGACGGCATCTGGTGCGCTCATGCGCAATTGCGTCCGGGCGTGGGGGCCAACGGCGAGGGCGACACAGCAAATGCTGCCGTCGCGGACTTGCGCGAGGCACTCCAAGCCCTGATCGCGGAGTTCGGCGCTCCCGAAGAGCTCACTGTCATGGTCGACGTGGCCTGATGCCGCCAGTACCGTCCATCCGCGGCGAACGGGTTGTCCGCGCTTTAGAGACGCTAGACCGATGAGCCATGAGCCATGAGCCATGAGGGCTGCGAACGTCCAACGTGCGACACGCAGAACCTGACTGACCGTATCAGAATACAGATTGGCGTTCTCTGTTTTATGGGTTCATTCTGTGTTCGAAGAGATTCATCCGGGAGGCGAAATGAGACGGAGACTGCCGGCAGGGGTGCACCATGAGTTGAATTCTGCGGGTCTGGCGCCTTGGCCCATTCCTGCCGTCGTTGACTTGCGGGAAGTTCAGAGGGATCCAGGGGCGCGTTGTTGCCGGGAGTGCGGGCGCAGGCTTCTGCTCCTTCTTCTGCAGTCCAACACGTGGATTTCGCGTCGGGTAGAGCATGTTAGCTTCCGCGACGACAGGTCCGTGGTGCGGCGTGTGACCGCCGAGTTTTACGTGCCCGAGCAGGCGCCGATCTTCCGCGGGGAGGATGGTCAGGACTATAGTCTTGTCCCACTATCGGTGATGCGCCGCAAGACCCTGGTCAATTTTCAGATACGCGACGCCGAGGACAGGCCCGTGGCAATGCCTTCGCTGCGCCAGAACCAGGCGATCACCGAGTCGCTGCTCCTCGCGTGCGCCGATGCCGCGAAGGCGGGACGCAGCAGCCATAGCCCTGAGAGTCGGCAGCAAATCGAGGCCTTTGTTCACCGCGTCGTCAGCGGTTCGCAGCGGGAACTCTTTGACGTTTACGACTCGCTGGAACACGGTCGCGAGCCGACGGCCGTCCGGGAGCTCGCCGCGCAACCGGGGTTCAAGGCCATCCTTGACCGGATGGCCGACGGCTTTGTTCTTTGGGTGATGATCCCCTCTGACGGGCACCGGCGACGCGTGCTGACATTTTCGTGCGACGAGCCGTTGTACTTGCACTATCGAGAGCCTGGCCACAAGAAGGGCAATCACAAGTCCGGTAGCGAGACGGATACGTATGAGCTAGGGAAAACGCTGAAGCCCTGGCGCCTTGCAGTCTTGGGCTCAGCGCTCGGTTTGATGCCGACGCGAATTCAATTTCCGGTGCCTGGGGCAGAGAATGCCGCCAGCTTCCACTTCGAGATCGACGCCCCCAAAGGGGTGCAGATAGTCGAAGCAAGTTTGCTGGCCGGGCCTCCGGGCGGGGCGAGTCCAGCTTTCGATCGCGTACAAGGCTGCTTCCCGACTGTAGGCTTGCATGTCATCGAAGTGCCGAATGGATCGCTGTCGAGAGCTCAGATCGGCCTGCAGGTGGCCAACCGCGGTTGGCTGTTGACCTCCATGTTTTCCTGTTGGGCCGTTTTTGGGTTCCTGCTCGCTTTCGCTATACACCGTACTGCACTTAAGCTGACCGGTGACCTGCCAGTTGTTATTCTGATCGCTCTCGCTGCTGCGGTAGCAGGCTTCGTCGCGCAGTCCGATGCACATGGACTGGCAGCGCATCTCTTGAAGTGGGTGCGCTCACTAGCTCTTATCGCTGCTGCCCTGCCGCTAATTGCCATGACCTTCATCGCCTTCGAAGCAGCAGCCCCCACCCACGTCGGCCCTGCCCTGTGGTCGGCAGTGGGTTTCAGCGGGGCCATAGCGTCGCTTCTCCTTGCCGTATGCTGCCGCTCTTGGTGGCATCAGCAAAAGAGTGTCCTATCCCCCTGGGAGCAGGATCGTAAACTCCGCGTGTTCCCATCCCCGCCAAATCAATTCGAGCTCGCTGAAGAAGAATACCATTACAACAAACCTGCCATGCGCGTGAATACCGCCGAGGGGTGGCACAGGGATTTTCAGTTGAACAAAGAATCCGAAAAAGAATTGATTGCAGGTCTTCGTCGGCCACTCAGTCATGTCAGGTATAGTGCTAATGTCCACCCGTCCTGGCGAATTTTACGGCACATAGGCTTGAGGTAGGGCACCGTACCGATGTATATGCGTCGGCTGGCGGTCGGGGGCGGGGGCCGCTGGACGGGCACCGATAACACCGTGACCGAGACGGCTCGGTGCTCAGCGGGCCGGACGCCCGAGCAGTTTGTCGATATTGCGGCGCTCGCGCTTGGTCGGACGGCCCGCGCCGCGCTCGCGAGCAGCCACCACGACGATCTCCTCGCGGGGCGGAGGGGGCGGGCTATTGTCGATATAGCACTCCGCGGCGACCGGCGCGCCGGCCCGCTTGGCGATCACCCGCACGACGACCACGATGCGCTCGCGGCCGTCCTGGCGCAGCCGCACCTCATCACCGGCCCGGACCGGATGCGCGGGTTTGACCCGGATCCCGTTGACCCTGACGTGCCCGGCCCGGCAGGCGCTGGACGCGGCCGAGCGGGTCTTGGCCAGCCGCACCGACCAGATCCAGCTGTCCACCCGCCCCGTCTGATCACCGGCCACTCCGCCACTGTAATGCGGCGGATTAGCCGGCGGCCGCCTCGCGCTCCCGGTCCGCCATCGCCAGCAGCTCCTCGGCGTGGGCCTGGCCGAATTCGGACTCCTCCAGGCCGCCGAGCATCCGGGACAGCTCACGCGCCCGGGCCGGGCCGTCCAGCCGGGTCACGCCGCTCTCGGTGACCAGCCCGTCGCCCGACTTCTCCACCACCAGGTGGTTATCGGCGAAGGCCGCGACCTGGGGCAGGTGGGTGACCACGATCACCTGTGACGAGCGCGCCAGCCGGGCCAGGCGCCGCCCGATCTCGACCGCGGCCTTGCCGCCGACGCCGGCGTCGACCTCGTCGAAGACGAACGTCGGCACCGGGTCCGCGCCGGCGAAGACCACTTCGATGGCCAGCATGACGCGGGAAAGCTCGCCGCCGGAAGCGCCCTTGTTCAGCGGCAGCGGCGGTGCACCCGGGTGCGCGGCGAGCCGGATCTCCACGTCGTCGGCGCCGGCGGGGCCCGGCGCGTCCAGCGCGCTGACCACGGCGGTCAGCGACGCGTGCGGCATGGCCAGCGCGGTCAGCTCCGCGGTCACCGCCGACGCGAACCGCTCCGCCGCGGCCAGGCGCAGCGCCGTCAGCTGCGCCGCGAGTGCCGTCACCTCATCGGCCAGCGAGGATTCCTGCTCGGCGAGCGCCGCGATCTTGTCGTTGTCTCCCTCGAGCTCGGCCAGTCGCGACCCGGCCTGCTTGGCCCAGTCCAGCACCGCGGCCACATCTCCCCCGCCCGTCGTCCCGTAGGCGCGCACCAGCCGTCCCAGCGCCGCGCGGCGTTCCTGCACCGCGGCCAGCCGGGCCGGGTCGCTGTCCAGCGTGTCGGTGTAGGACGCGAGTTCGGCGGCCACGTCGGAAACCAGGTATGTGGCCTCGGACAGCCGGTCCGCGAGCCCGGCCAGCACCGGGTCATGCGCACGGACCGGCTCCAGCGCACGTGCCGCCACCCCGAGCAGCGTCAGCGCGTCCGAGCCGTCCACCGAACCCGCGGCCGGATCACCGAGCAGCACCTCGTGCGCCACGGTGGCGGCCCCGTTCAGCTCGTCGGCGTTCGCGAGCTTTTCCTCCTCGGCCCGCAGCGAGACGTCCTCCCCCTCGACCGGAGCCACGGCCTCGACCTCGGCCAGGCCCCGCCGCAGTGCTTCGGCCTCGGCCACGCGCTCTCGCTCCGCGCGGGTCAGCGCTTCGAGCTCCTCGCGAACCGCGCGGTGCCGGCTGAACGCCCGCCGGTAGTCCGCCAGGACGGCGGCTAGGTCCGGCCCGCCGAACCGGTCGAGCGCGTCCCGCTGCCGGCCGGGCTTCAGCAGCTGCTGCTGATCCGACTGACCGTGCACCGCGACCAGGTCATCGGCCAGCACCTGGAGCAGCGAGACGGGCACCGAACGCCCGCCCGCGAACGCCCGGGACCGGCCTTCGGCTGACACCGAGCGGCTGAGCACCAGCGTGGAGCCCTCGTCATCGAGATCGCCCCCGGCGTTCTCGATCTCCCGCGCTATCTCGGCCGAGACCAGGAGCCGCCCTTCCACCGCGGCCCGCGCGGCGCCCGGCCGCACCCGCGCGGGATCGGCCCGGCCGCCGAACAGCAG
>PMOU01000538.1:5473-6659 GCA_003161205.1 Actinomycetota bacterium
TCCTCAAGCATGCTCGCCTGCGTTCTCCCAGGTACGGCCGCGCCAGCCCGCCACGGGCAGGCCGAACTTGGCCACCAGCCGGTCCGTGAACCGCCCGCCGCGGGCTCCCGGGGTCTCCAGCCGCGCCAGCAGCACCGGCAGGGCGCCCCGGCGCACCTCCACCCGGGCGCCGGGCGGCAGATCGACCTTACGCCGACCATCGCACCACAAAACGGCACCTGATGTCTCATTGCCCGCGATCAGCTCGACCGCGAGCACCGATTCCGGTGACACCAGCATCGGCGGGGCGAACAGCGCGTGGGCGCTGATCGGCACCATGAGCAGCGCCTCCACCTCCGGCCACACCACCGGGCCGCCCGCGGAGAAGGCGTAGGCCGTCGAGCCGGTCGGGGTCGAGCACACCACGCCGTCACAGCCGAACCGGGACAGCGGGCGCCCGTCGACTTCGGTGATCACCTCGACCATCCGTTCCCTGGCCGCTTTTTCCACCGTGGCCTCGTTCAGGGCCCAGGTCGACGCGAGCAGCCCGCCGTTGCTGCGCACCGTCACGTCGATCGTCATCCGCTCCTCGACCACGTACTGCCGGGCCACCACCCGGTCGACCGTGTCGGCCAGGCCATCGGGTTCCGCCTCGGCCAGGAAGCCGACATGGCCGAGGTTCACGCCGATGAGCGGGACCCCGGCCGGGCGGGACAGCTCGGCGGCGCGCAGCAGGCTGCCGTCACCGCCGAGCACGAAGACGAGCTCGGCACCGTCGGCCGCCTCGTCATCGGGCGGCACCTGCGCGGCGCCCGGGCAGCTGAGCTCGCCGGTCAGGGTCCGCACGGACAGGCCGGCGGCCATCAGCCGGTCCACCACCAGCCGGGCACTGCGCAGCGCGGCCTCCCGCCCCGGGTGCGACGTCACCAGCACCGTGCGCTGTCCCACTAGCTGGGTCCCTCCTCGATCGCCCGCTGCAGCTCATCTTCGTCGAGCGGCGGCGCGCCGTAGCGCAGCCACACGAAATATTCCACGTTTCCGGCCGGCCCGGGCAGCGGGCTCGCCGTAACCCCCTGGACGCCGAGGCCAAGGTGCCCCGCCGCTTCGGTGACCCGGCGCACTGCGGCCGAACGATCCGTGGTGTCACGAACCACTCCCCCCGCGCCTACCCGGCCCTTACCCACTTCGAACTGGGGCTTCACGAGCA
>PMOU01000037.1:0-270 GCA_003161205.1 Actinomycetota bacterium
AGCCCGTGATCAGCTAGCCCGTGGTCGGCTAGTACGGCGTGGTGGTCGGTGTCGTCCGCCGGGTCGGCGTGCACCATCGCGGCCACGAGCCTGGGCACCGCGTGGATCAGCGCATGTTCGGCGCGGACCGCGATGTCGTGGGCCTGGACGAGCGAGCAGCGCGGATCGACACCGATCTCGCACTCGGCCCGGAGCGTGCGGCCGACCCAGCGCAGCCGCACCGGCCCGGCGGCCAGCACGCCCGGGGTGGCGCGCAAGATCGCCTCGGCC
>PMOU01000037.1:316-2581 GCA_003161205.1 Actinomycetota bacterium
CAGCCGATCGCCACCCCGCCCGCGCCGACGAGCACGGCCAGCGAGGTAAACCCGTCGGTGCGCGCGTGCAGGCCGTCGGCGACCAGCGCGGCGGAGCCGATCCGGCGCCCGGTCCTGATGCGGTAGCGGGCCACCACCTCGTTGCCNNGCCCGCCCGTAGCCGTAGGTGTACCGCCGGGTGGGACGCCGCCGACTGAGCATGAACGCGATGCCGAGAGGGACGGCGGTCAGCGCGTCGGCCGAGTTGTGCAGCGCGTCGCCGAGCAGGGCTACCGAGCCGGACAGCGCGACCACCACCGCCTGCGCGCACGCCGTCGCGGCGAGCACGGCCAGCGAGATCCACAGCGTCCGCATGCCCTCGGCGCAGGATTGGAGGGCCTCGTCGGCGCCGCGGTCGTGTGAGTGCGAGTGGAGCCCGGCGGCGTGCCGGATCCTCGCCCACGATCCGCGGCCCCCGTGCCCGTGCNNCTCGTGATCGTGGCCGTGCTCGTGATCGTGCCCGGACTCGTGCTGATGCCCGTGCTGCTGGTCCCTCATTCCTCCAGCATGGCCGGGAAAACCCGTTGCAGCACCTCGACACCAGCCAGCGGCACGCGGCTGCAAACGCCTCGCACTAGTCGTGGTGCCGCCGTACGATCCGAAGCGGCTGCGGTGACCCACGCGGCCGGAGGCAACGGGCCACGCGAGACCACTGGGTCCAGCCGGCGGGTCCAGCCGGGCGATAATAATGCGCGGAGGAGCTGAGCATGAGCGATGAGGACCGGCTCGCGGTGCCGGAGACGGCCGGCCGGATGGCCGCGGCCGCGGCCGCCTTCCTGGCGGCGCTGACCGGGGCGCAGCGGGAGCAGGCCTGCTTCGCCTTCGGTGACGAGCGACGCGACTGGTCGTTCACGCCCGCACGGGACCGCAGCGGCCTGCCGATCGGCGCGCTCGACGACGGCCAGCGCAAGCTCGCGCACCAGCTGATCGTGACCGGCACGAGCCTGCCGGGGTACGCGAAGGTCGTCTCGGTGATGGCCATGGAACACGTGCTGCGGGCGCTCACGCCGGCTTCCGCCGAGCTCTTCGACCCCGAGCGGTACTGCTTCAAGGTGTTCGGCGTTCCCGGCGAGCAGCCGTGGGGCTGGCAGTTCACCGGACATCACGTGTCGCTCAACTACACGATCGTCAGCGGCCGTTACATTTCCCCCACGCCGTGCCTGCTGGGGGCCGAGCCGGCCAGTTACGGGATCCTGGCCCCGCTGGCCGACGACGAGGAGCTCGGGTTCCGGCTGGTGCGCTCACTCGACGCCGCCCAGCGCCATGCCGCGCTCATCTACCATCGCTCGCCGCCGGACTTCGCCACCCGGGCTGTGCCCAGGATCGGGGAGAGCGAGCGGCCCGACCCGGTGTTCGGCCCCGAGCCGGACTACCAGCTCAGTGAGGACGAGCGCGACATCCTCAGTTACGTCCGCGCCAGCCCCAAGGGACTGGCCGCCCGCGAGCTGACCCTGCGCCAGTTCGATGAGCTAGCCACCCTCGTCGGGGCGTTCGCGCGGCGGCTGCCCGACGAGGTCGCCGGGGTCCAGCTGCGGGAGCTCGAACGCGCCGGGCTGGACAACCTCACTTTCGCCTGGGCGGGCGGCACCGAACCCGGGGAGCGGCATTACTTCCGCGTCCAGGGAGCGACTCTGCTCATCGAGCACGACAACACCCAGGGCAACGGCAACCACATTCACTCGGTGTGGCGCAACCCGGCGGATGATTTCGGCGACGACGTGCTGGCACAGCACTATCGCCGCCATCACCCGGGCTAAGGCTTCCGGCGGCGCTGGTTCCCGGCCGCGGCCTGTTCCGGTGTTCTAGGCCGGAGCGCTCGTCCCGGACGGCGCTGAGGACCTTGCCGATGGTCTCCTGATCGGCGTCGACCTCGACCGGGGACCGGGATGTCCCGACCCGGGCTCCTGGCGGGTCGCCCGACGACCGCCGAACCACCGTTTGATGACAGCGGCTGACATCGATGCTATGCTGATGACAGCAACTGACATCGACTTGTTTGAGCGCAAGCCTTAGACGGTCGACTACCCGGAGGTTTCTCATGCGCGTTTTCGTTACCGGTGCGTCCGGCTGGATCGGCTCCGCCGTCGTACCCGAACTCCTCGGCGCGGGCCATCAGGTCACCGGGCTCGCCCGCTCAGATGCCTCGGCCGCCGCTCTGGCCGCGGCCGGGGCGCAGGTGCATCTCGGCACCCTTGATGACCTCGACAGCCTGCAGAGCGCAGCTGC
>PMOU01000661.1 GCA_003161205.1 Actinomycetota bacterium
CGGCTCAGACACCAGCTCCCTAGGCGACGTTGCCAGCCACGATCAGTTCCAGCTTGCCCCGGGTACGGCCCTGCTCCACCTTGCGGTGCGGCTACGCCCGCGTTAAGGAATGATCGTGGACATTTACCGCGGCTATCACACAGCGGATGTCCACGATCAGCGTCGGGCTCGGGGGAACTAGGATGGGAGGAAGCGGGAATGGGAGGGCGGGCAGCTTGGCGGCTGGATGCGAACACGGTGATGAGTGCCACGATGGGACGGAGCCTTCGATGGCGTCGGCACCGGAGGCCACCAGGGCCTGGCTGCTGATCGAGCATCCGGGTCCGTGGCCGCACGAGCCGACCGATACCGTACTGCCGGCGCCGCTGGACGGCCTGGTCCGGACGGCTGGCGAGCTCGGCGTCCGGGTTCAGATGATCCGCAAGCCCGGGCGGCGGGCGGTGAGCTCAGTACGGCGGGTATTCGTGGGCTGGACCGCGGGAACCGAGGCGTGGCTCAGGTACGGGGAGCTATCGGCCGGATCAGCCGCCCTGACCGAGCTGGACGTGAAGGAGCTGTCGGCGGGGAGACCGCCGGCGTTCGGGGTGCCGGCCGACGAGCCGGTTTTCCTCGTCTGCGCGCATGGGCGGCGCAACGCCTGCTGCGCGCGCCTCGGCGCCCCGCTCGCACAGTCCCTCGCCGCGCAGTATCCCGGACAGGTCTGGGAGACGACCCACGTCGGCGGCCACCGGTTCGCCGCCAACCTGGTGATCTTGCCGCATGGCCTGTACTACGGCCCGGTCGGCGTGGCCGCGGCGACCGCCGCGATCAGCGCTTACGCCCGCGGCACGATCATGCCGGAGCGCTACCGCGGCCGGGCTGGCCAGCCGAAGGCGACCCAGGAAGACGAGTACGCGCAGCTGACGCGCGCTGGCTCATTGGACGTCGCGGCCCTGGGGTAAGTCCCGCCTCGCCGATGTCCCCCGCAGGCCCCAGGGCCACGGTCTAGCTGGCCCCGGTCTAGCTGGCTGGGTTGTTCGCTGCCTTGGCGCCTTGCGCGTCGGCGCGGCGGTGACGGCGGGCCACCGTCCGCAGCTGGCCGATGCGGGCCGCCCCGGCCAGGACGACCAGGAGCACCCCGCAGACGGCCGAAAGCAGCAGGGCCACGCCGAGCGGGAGATGGCCATGAGCGCCCATGTACGACACGTCCACCGTCTTGCCGTTCTGCAGGATGAAGATCAGCAGGAGCAGCAGGATGACCGCGAAGAAGCCGACGGCGACCCATAGCCCGCTGATCCTGGTGCGCTTGATCTTGTGCTGCGGCAGCGGCGCGGCGGGCGTGGCCCGCGACGGGGTGCTCGACGCGGGCGGGGCAGAGCCAGACGGCGGCTGGCTGGCCGGTCCTGGCTGGTCCGCCGGGGCGGGCGACAGTACCTGATCGCCGATGGTCGGGCGCGGCAAGGGGGCAGACGCCGACGTCGGCGTCGGTATCGGCTGCGGTTCGGTACTCATATGACATCCCCGTGTAGACGGCTTGAGCATGCGCACCGATACTGCCCAGCCCCGGAGAGGTTATACATCCCGCCCAATGTGATCAACAACCCGTGGCACCGGGCTCGCGACCGGACCGAACCTCGGCCTGCCGCGCCGACCCGGATCTCCCGAAGGCAGCGGAGTACCGGATGTACGTGGCCGAGCGGGAGCGGGCGGTGGACGGCGATCCGATGGCGATCTTTGGCCTGCCCGAATACCCTAAAGAAAGGTCCCCTAGTTTTCTGGTTACCGGAAAGCTTATGCGCATATTCGATGAGGCGGCCATTCTTGCACGGCGTTGAAAAGCGCGTTTCCGCTGCAGGAAGTGCTGGCCGTGGCGAGCGGCATGTCGATAGCGGTGCCCACCCAGCCGCTCGCCAGGCTGGGCCTGCCCTCCACCGTGAAGCTTGTCGCGTCGCGGCCCGCGGGCCTCGTCCCTCGGCCCTTGAGGACTCCGGAACATTAACGCGAAAGCGGCCCAAGGTGGCCTGCGCACCGAAACCCGGCAGACGCCGGAAAACCGCCAAGAGAGAGATTTACCCGCAAAGCCCGGCGAGAACAGAAAGGTTAAACAGCAAGCTAAGGGACGCTCGAATTTTCTCTTCGTGATCAGACGGTTACCTCAAGTTAAAGCGGTGCATAAATGCTGGATGGACACCGACCGCAGTGAGGTTCCTGACCATAACGCTGAGGCGCCAGGACGCGGACGGTGGGCGGCGACAGCACTGGCTGCGGTGATGCTCGCGGCGACGCTCGAGGTGGCCGTGCTCGCTCCGGCGGGCTGGGCCGGCGGGATCACGCCTCCGCCTCCGCCCCTGACCCCGACCCCGACCCCGACCTCGACGCCCAAGCCGACCTCGACGCCGAAGCCAAGCCCGACGCCGGCGCTGGTTTCCGGGATCGCGGGCATCCCGGCGCAGTACCTGAGCGAGTACCAGCTCGGGGCGCGGACGTGTGCCGGGCTGCCCTGGGAGGTGCTCGCCGCGATCGGCACGGTGGAATCGGACAACGGCCAGTCCAAGGCCGCCGGCGTGCAGAGCGGCCAGAGCCCCAGCGGCGCTGAGGGTCCCATGCAGTTCGAGCCGGGCACCTTCGCCGCGTACGCCGTGTGGGCCGACCGGTCCCGGAAGCTCAGTCCTTACGATGCCGAGGACGCCATCTTCACCGCGGCCCGGATGCTCTGCGCCGACGGTGCCGCGGGCGGCTCGGCCGCGGGCATCAAGCGGGCGATCCTCGCCTACAACCACTCCGCCGCGTACGTCAGCGACGTGCAGGCCATCGCGGCCCGCTACACGACGGCCGCGCGGGTGGCCGCCAAACCGGCGTCGTAGGCACGGCACCGTAGGGCACCGGCACCGTGGCTACGCGCACCGTGGCTAGGGGCACCGCGGCCACTGGCACCGCGGGACCGGTGCACGGCAAGACGGGATACGGGGTTTTCGAGGAGCTGCTCGACTAGCGGGTCGTCAGTAGCTGGGTGCCTGATCGGCCGGTACCTGATCGGTGAGGGCCGCCGCCAGCGCGGTCACCGCCGCGTCCAGCGCCACCCGGGCGGTCAGGGCGTGCGTGTGGGCCCGGTCGACTTCCCCCAGGGCGATGCAGTCGAAGGCGACCTGCGCGTCGTGCTCGGCGGCCTGGAGTTCGCGCGCCGCTTCCTGCAGCGCCGGGTTGCTGCTCTCCGGTTCGTCAAGTGCCGGACTGATGCGCTCGGTCTCTGGCTCAAGCATCCTCGCTCTTCCCTCCCGGTCTGATCCCTATCTAGCTGGGAAAATGAAACCCTACCCAGGTCGGCCGCGGTCATGTGCGCCGGGTGTCCCCTGGCTGGCGTTGCGATAGGTTCGACGGTAGGTGCGGCCCTGATCGCACGCCACGATGGAGTATGAATGTGCCGTTTGTTCGGTCTGAACGCGGGTGCGGCCAGGGTCCGGGCGACGTTCTGGCTTCTCGACGCGCCCGATTCGCTGGATGTGCAGAGCCATCGCAACGTCGACGGAGCCGGGATCGGCTTCTTTGACCCCGCGGGCGAACCGGTGGTGGAGAAGCAGCCGGAAGCTGCGTTCGGTGACCCGGACTTCACGCACGAGGCTCAGCAGGTCGACTCCACGACGTTTGTCGCGCACGTCAGGTTCGCGACGGCGGGCGCCCGGACGGTGCAGAACACCCATCCGTTTTCGATGGCGGGCCGGATCATGGCGCACAACGGCGGGTTCGGTGAGCTGGCGCAGCTCGATGCGCAGCTCGGCTCCTATCGCGACCTGGTGCTCGGTGACACCGATTCCGAACGGTACTTCGCGCTGATTACTCAGCAGACCGACGTTCACGGCGGCGATGTCGGAGCCGGGATCACCGCCGCGGCCAGCTGGATCGCCGCGCACCTGCCGGTCTCGTCGCTGAACACCGTGGTGGCAGCGCCGGGTGAACTGTGGGCGCTGCGCTATCCCGATGCTCATGCCTTGCACGTCCTGGAGCGGCCGGCCGGCGGGGGCATGCACGTCCGCAGCTCGACGTCCTCGGTGCACGTGCCCGCGCTGGATGAGGTCGCCTCGGTGGTCGTCGCGTCCGAGCGGCTGGACGGCGAGAGCGGCTGGCGCATGCTCGCTCCCGGGGAACTCGTGCACGTCCGGCCCGACCTCAGCGTCCAGTCCGAGATCGTGATCACCCAGCCGCCGGCACACCTGGTACCGCTCCCGGCCGGCAACCCGAACATCGATACCTGAGGCTCCGCGGGCGGCGGGAAACGGAAAATGCCAGGTCAGGTGACCTGGCATTCCGATGGTAGCCCCGACCGGATTCGAACCGGCGTTACCGCCTTGAGAGGGCGACGTCCTAGGCCTCTAGACGACGGGGCCCTGCATTTCCCGACAGGAACGTACCGTCCCGTTGGGCCGAGATTCTGGCATGGCCAGCGGCGTACAGACTACCGCCTCGCTACCCCTGTGGCCAACCGGGCGGTCCCACGGGGCGGTCCCTCAGGCCGGGGAAATGAACAAGCGCGGACGTAATCGCACGTCCGCGCTGTCATTTAACCTGGCTGGGGTACCAGGACTCGAACCTAGACTAACAGGGCCAGAACCTGTCGGGCTGCCAATTACCCCATACCCCAAGGGCACCCGGATTTACGATCCGTGCGCCCACGCAGTCTAGCGGACTCCGCCCCCGCCGGCGAATCCCTTCGGGCCAAGGATTCACCGTGGTTCGACGGCCGTCAGTCCGGCCCGGCGGCCAGGAATCCCACGGCGGCCAGGAAGAGGTGTGCTTGGCCGGCGACGTTGACGGTCCCGTCGGCCGCGGAGACGAAACACGACTGGCCGCGGCCCAGCTCGGTCGGGTGGCCTGACTCGCTGCGCAGCACGGCGGACCCTTCGGTGCACAGCAGGATCCGGGGACCCCTGCCGGGCAGCGGCACGGTGTTACCGACCAGATCGAGCACGTACAGCCGGAACTCCGGGGCCGGAGTGTCGAACGAGGCGATCCCGTCGGCGAGAACCTGGGGCGACAGGACGGGCACGTCGACGGCCGGGTCGAGCAGCTTGAGCAGCTCGGGAACGTCCAGGTGCTTGCCGGTCAGGCCGGCCCGGACCACGTTGTCGGAATTGGCGAGCAGCTCGATGCCGGTGCCGTTCAGGTAGGCGTGCAAGCCGCCGGCCGGCATGAACACGGCCTGGCCCGGCTCGAGCACCGCGTGCCGCAGCAGCAGCGACGCGACCACGCCGATGTCGCCGGGATGGTCCGCGGCGACGCGCACCGCGGCGGCGGCCGCGGCGGAGTACGGCCCGCCGGCCGCGGCCAGCCGCGCGCAGGCGGCCACCACCTCGGCAACCAGATGCGGCCGATCGGGCGCCGGCCAATCGAGGATCGTGCCGAGCACGCCGGCGATCACGCCGCCGCGCGCCGCCAGCTCCGGCGCGGCCGGGTCCGGGGCGGCGGCTTCCAGTTGGCCGGCCAGGGGGGTTAGCTCGGCTAGGGTCAGGGCCCGCAGGAACTGGGCCGCGTCGGCGGGGGGGCGCAGGCCGGCGAGCACCTCGAAGGGGGTCAGCGCGTAGAGCAACTCGGGCTTGGGCCAGTCGTCGGAGTAGTTCCTGGCCGGATCGCCCGGCGCCAGGCCGCGCTCGTTCTCGGCGCGGAAGCCCTTTTCGGCCTGGGCGCGGGAGGGGTGCACCTGAATCGACAGTGCCGCCTGCGCCGACAGGACCTTCAGCAGGAACGGGAGCCGCGGGCCGAACCGGGCCACGCACGCCGGCCCGAGCTCGCGGTCCGGATCAGCCGCGATGACGGCATCCAGCGTCGTTCCGGCTCGCGTCGTTTTGGCGGGCGTCGTTTCGGGTCGCGTCTCTTCGGCGGGCGTCTCTTGGGCTCGGGCTAGGCCGGAGGGCGCGGACGGGTGAGCGCCCATCCACAGCTCGGCCTCCGGGCCGGGGGCCGGGACGGGGCGGCCCTGAAGTTCCGCGATCGCGTGCCGGGAACCCCACGCGTAGGGCTGCACCACCGGACGGAGAACATCCATCCGGGCATGCTAGTCGGCGGGATACTCCACCAGGGCCACAACCCGGGTCGCCATGAACCGCGCGGTCCGGACCGGGGTGCCGGTCCTGGTCACCTCGGCCACCTCGACCACGCCGCGGCGGTTGGTGATCTCGACGCGGCGCCCGGCCTTGGTCGCGCTCACCTCATAGGTCCGGGTGCCGTCGCCGCCGGAGTCGATCACGACCTCGACCCGGTCTCCCTTCATCGGCAGACCTCCCGACGCTGAGCCCGTCGCCGCGGGGCGACGGTGATGTGCGGATGAACCACCGCCGTTCGGCCCAAAAAATGGCAGAACGGCGGTGGCGGATGAACTTAGTAGGACGGCAGCGAGGGATCGACCTGGCTGACCCAGGCCAGCACGCCCCCGCCGACGTGCACGGCGTCGGAGAAGCCGGCGTTCTTGACCACGGCCAGAGCCTCGGCGCTGCGGGCGCCGCTCTTGCAGTGCAGGACGATCTTCTTGTCGTGCGGGAGCTTCTCCAGGGCGTTGCCGTTCAGGAACTCGCCCTTGGGGATGAGGGTCGCGCCCGGGATGGACACGATCTCGTACTCGTTCGGCTCGCGCACGTCGACCAGGAAGATGTT
>PMOU01000624.1 GCA_003161205.1 Actinomycetota bacterium
CCTGACAATGCCGAGAGCTACTCCTTCCAGATCAACTGCCAAAGTCCCGCGCAGCGTTCGGGGGCGGCTCCCTTCGCCTGGCAGCAATTCGGGTTCCGCATCGCCGGCAACGAGCTGTTCTCCTGGGTCAACTGTTACCGGGAGCAGGATCTGCCGGGGAATCCGATGATAAACTGGGATTCCCGGTCGATGCCAGGCAACACCGGCGTGGTATCCCTGCCGAATAACCGCTTGCCGGCCGGCTGGCAACTCACCACGACGCTCGTGACCGATGACACCAGCACGCTCACCGGCTTCGCCTTCAGCATCGCCCAGCCCGACGGCACCGTTCTCAACTCGCCGATACTGACGTTGCTGAGCCTCAACGCCAGTGTTTCGTCCGGCAACCTCGCACCCGCTCTCAACTGTCAGGCCATCCTGGTCGGAGAGAACGGCGGCACCACCACCGATTTCTCGGCGGGCGAAGGCTTTTTTCTCCTCCACGAGACCAGCGACCTGACAGCCGGCGAGAGCCAGGACGAGTCCGGCGAAGGAAGTAACGTCAGTTACGCGCCGTTGCCAGCCTCCTATCCAAACGGCGAGTTTTATCAATTCTTCAGCGTTCCCTAACTCCGACCTGCTGTGCGCCATCAAGGCGGCAGGGACATCACGGTGCCTGTCCACTCCGGCTCTTCGGCTGGCGCTGCCCTCGTGAGCTCGCCATGG
Organism: Actinomycetota bacterium; assembly: GCA_003161205.1. The sequence continues at coordinate 706 of PMOU01000624.1, forward strand.
GCCTGCCGCCGGGGTCCGTGCCCGATTCCAGTGCTCCAGAAGGGGCCCGGCCGCCCAACATTGTCGTGCGAGGTCTGGATGAGATGATCGAGCATAAGCGGCAAGCGGTCCCGTGGGTTCGAGACGCCTGGTGCAGCGTCAGACTCGCCTGCGACTGTTTGCCTGGCAAGGACATGGTGAACACGGGCATGATCAGAGGTACACCATTCAGCTCGAGTTTTCCGCCAAGCCGCCCCAATAGACGCTCGCAACCTGCCGAGCCCTCGCGGGACCCAACCGGATCATGGAACGCGTGCTATTCAAGAGGATGCTCTTCTCCTCCTCTCCGCGGAGTATCGATTGAAAGCTGAGAACGAGCCACCGGACCACAAACAGGCAGCCGAAGGCAAGGAAGCCAAGTTCTGGACGAGGACGAAGCTGATCCTCGGCGGTCTCATTACCGTGTGCTCAGCGATCGTCGCGGTGGCGGGTGTTATCAACCTCGTTCCAAGGCACAGCGACAGCTCGGTAACCGGGTACCAGACGCAGGTCATCACCTTGTGCCGTCAGATCCGCAGTGTCTCAACGGTTTCCTCTGCATACGATTCGTCCACCGGGACCTGGAATGTCCCTGCTCTGGTCAGCGATGACCGGGCTAATCTCGACACGGCGCAGTTGCTTATCGCCGCCTTCGCCCGGATCGCTGTTCCGCGCCAGCTGGCCGCGGAGCAGACGACGGCGCTGGAGCAGTGGCAGGCCCTGGCGCGGCAGGCGAGCGCCGACCAGCAGTATCTTTTGCGCCACCTTCCCGCCACTGTAAGTGACGCCCAATTGCGCGCGGCGATGGAGAAAATGCCGCCGATCGAAGCAGATAACCTTCTGCTGAACGCCGATCTGACGGCGCTCGCTGGCCACGATTGCCAGGCGATATCCTCGTGATGGCCGTTGACACGTGAAGGCAGTTTTGACGTTAGGAGCCCTTTCGTCGCGTGCCGTCTCGGACGCGGCTGGACCTTTTCTGGTCTCGACGGGTGCACTCATCTGCCTAGCGGGCCCGTAGTGGCTGCTTACAGCAGTGCACTCATCGGCTTGTTGGGAATGACGATCCAGCCCTCGGCTGTGGCTGCGGCCAGGTCGCGGCCGGCCGGCGGGAACGTCTGGCCTAGGGCTGCGGCGCGGGCCGTCATCCCGGCGATGACGGCATCGAAGGCGTCGTGGGACCGGCGCATTGTCTCCTCGTGCGCCGCGCATTCCAGCCACGGCGCTTTCTCCAGGAGCTGATCGACGAGACGGCCGAGGACACCGGCCGCGGCCCGCTGCTTGTAGCCGCGGAGATCCAAGCCCCAGCTCCGCAACGAGGCGGCCGGGTAAACCTCAGCTACAGGGCCGGAACCGGACCGGTCCACCGGCTCGCCCGCCGGCTCGAGCTTTGCCAGCAGGGCCGCGCACCGAAGGGCGACATGCGCGATCCGGTCAGCCGAGACACTCAACGGCGTCAGGCCCAGCTTCTCGCGGACGAACAGGTCCGTCCGGCGCATGGTCAGGTTGCGCCGCGAACCGGGCCCGCCTGCCGAGACGGGACGACTCACGTGATGAGCAGACACGAAGCCGACGAATGCAGCGGGCCAGCCGAACGTGCAATCGATCCCGGTCTTGCCGCCATGGCATACCGGCGCGGCCAGCTGGGAGATCTCGTGTTCCAGGGCGGCCACCTTTACTTCTCCAGGACCATGGGCCCGGCTACCAGGGTGTCGATCGGCGAGTTAGCGAACGTGCTGATCGCATCCTCCAAGGTGTAGACGATTGGCTCGCCGGCCAGGTTAAACGATGTGTTCACGACCGCCGGCACGCCGGTCAGCTGACGGAATTGATCGATGATCTGCCAGTAGAGCGGGTTGGCGGATCGAGAGACAGCTTGCGGCCGGGCCGACCCGTCGACGTGGACACAGGCGGGGATCAGCCGTTGCGCGTCCGCGCGCACCGGGTAGGCAGCGAGCATGAAGCTTGCCGGTGGCTGGGCGGGCATGGCGAAAAGCTCGTCCCAGTATTCAAGCTGCACGCTGGGGGCCACAGGGCGCCACATTTCGCGTCCTTTGAGGTCGTTAAGCCGGACCAGGGCGCTACGGTCCCGGGGGTCACACAGCAGACTCCGCGCCCCCAGCGCCCGCTGACCGATCTCGCCTCGCTCTTGCCACATCGCGACGATCCTGCCCGCCGCCAGGCGGCCGGCGATATGAGCAGCAAGAGCGCGCGTATCCGGAGACGACGTCACCGAGAACCCGCGGTCCGGCACCAACCAGGGCGGCCGCACTGGGTCCGCGCTCGACTGCGGGGCTGGCTGCCAGAACGGGTGATCGAGGACCATCCGCGGCGGCGGATCGTCTGCCTTCTGGCGCCCAACCCAGAGCGCTGCCCCGAGTGCGGTCCCGGCATCGTACGGAACCGGGGAGACCCGGAGTTCATCAATGCCGGGTTCCCGCAGCAGCCGGCCGTTCAGCGTGCAATTCGAGGCAACGCCCCCCGTCATGGCGACCCGCCCGCAGCCCAGCTCCGCCAGCCACGTCGAGCAAAGCTGCACGGCGACTTCCTCGAGGGCAGTCTGAACGGACGCGGCGAAATCTGAGTACGCCATGATGTCGCGCTTGTCGCCGCGCGAGAACGGGTACAGGTCCGCGAAACAGCGGAGCAACGCCTCCTGCTGCAGCAGTTGAACCTTCATGCCGTCCTGCTCGTCGAACGGCCCGAAATCGAACAAGCGTGAGCCAGTGACCTGCAGCGGCAGGCGGAACCGCGGCCGGCCGTACGGGCCAGGCCCATCAGCTTGCCCGGTTCATCACTGTCCAGCCCGTTGGCTCATCGCCATCGAGAACATCGTCACGCGTATCGTGCCAAGCACCCAGCAGTGGCTGCCGGGCGCGTCGATCATGGCGGTGGCGTCCGGCGGCGCCGAGGGCGTGGGCTACACCCGCGGGCTGATCCTCGGCGCGGTCTACCTCATCGTCGCGCTCGCGGCGGCGATGGCCGTTTTCCTGCGCAGCGACGTGACGGCTTAGGGCGAATAACAGATAAGCACTCCGCGCTAGTCCCGGTATTCTCGGCGCATGGCACGCGGTGACGAACACGGGGTGACGGCCCAGGGCGAGGACTTTTCCGCCTGGTACAACGAGGTTGTCGCGAAGGCGCAGCTCGTCGACCGGGGTCCGGTGAAGGGCACGATGGTGATCCGGCCGTACGGATACCGCGTGTGGGAGCTGCTGCAGTCCGAGCTGGACCGGCGGATTAAGGACACCGGTCATGACAATGCCTACTTCCCGCTGCTGATCCCCGAGTCCTATCTGCGGCGCGAGGCTGAGCATGTCGACGGCTTTGCGCCGGAGCTGGCGGTCGTCACGCACGCCGGGGGGAAGGAACTGGACGAGCCTCTCATCGTCCGGCCGACGTCGGAGACCATTGTCGGGGAGATGATGGCCAAGTGGATCTCCTCCTATCGTGACCTGCCGCTGCTGCTGAACCAGTGGGCCAACGTGGTGCGCTGGGAGCTGAGGCCCCGGATGTTCCTGCGGACAACGGAGTTCCTCTGGCAGGAAGGCCACACGGCGCACGCCAACGAGACCGACGCGCTCGCGGAGACCATGCTCGCGCTCGGCTTCTACACCGAGGTAGCTCGCGATGTCGCCGCCCTGCCCGTAGTTCCCGGGGAGAAGACGCCCGGTGAGCGTTTCGCCGGCGCGGCGCAGACCTTCACCATTGAGGCCATGATGCGCGATGGCAAAGCGCTGCAGGCGGGAACCTCCCATTACATGGCGACCAACTTCGCCACGGCGTTCGGCATCCAGTACACCAGCGATTCAGGGCGCCTCGAGCTATGCCACACCACCTCCTGGGGCATGTCGACCCGGATGATCGGCGCGGTCATCATGGCTCACGGTGATGATCAGGGCCTGGTGCTGCCGCCCATGCTCGCCCCGTACCAGGTCGTTATCGTGCCGATCGGCCGCGGCGACAAGCTCGCTCCCGTGCTGGCCGCCGCGCGGCTTCTGGCGGCTGAGCTGAAGCAGGCGGGCATTCGCTCGCACGTGGATGACCGGGTGCAGCTGTCACCGGGATTTAAGTTCAACGACTGGGAACTGCGCGGCGCGCCCTTGCGGCTCGAGCTCGGGCCACGCGACCTGGACGCCGGGACGGCCGTTATCGCCCAGCGCCTCGGCGGCGAAGGTAAGCGGACGATCCAGCTGGCCGGCGCATCGTCGACGCTGGCCGCCATGCTCGATGATTACCAGCAGTTCCTGCTGGAGCGGGCGACCGCTTTCCGCGATGCGCACACGGTCGTCGTCGATGACTGGCCTTCTTTCGTCCGGGCGGTCTCGGCCGGCTGGGCCCTGGCCTTCCACTGCGGCGACCCGGCCTGCGAGGACGAGATCAAGGCCGAGACCGCCGCCACACCGCGCTGTATTCCCCTGGACGGCGACATCGAGGCCGGCGCCTGCGTGCGATGTGACGGCATGTCCGCGTACGGCAAGCGGGTCATCTTCGGCCGCGCTTACTGAGCCGGCTTCGGAGGTCCATGCGACGCCGTCGACCCGGCATTGCGCCGGCCAGCTGGGCGGACGAAAAAAATCATCCCCGGATGAGCCTGATTGTGTCTCCTGGTGGGCAAGAAGTGATTACTATAAGCGACTTATATTGAACGGATCGTGATGTGAGCGACAGCGACTCTGTCCAGGTGGTCCTGGACTTTTACGCCGCGCTCCGGGAGAGCCGGGTCAAGGACATGCTCGCGCTGACGGACCCGACGGTTCTCTGCCAGCCGCTCGTACGGCCCGGGCTGACCATGTACTCCGGGCACGACGGCATCATCCGTCTCGACCACGACATGCACGCCGTGCACGGGCGCTACGAAATCGAGATCGGCACGGTCACCGAGAAGGACGGCCAGCAGGTGACAGTGGAGGCTCGGATCTTGCCGGAGCCAGGACTCGGGCAGTCACCGCTTTTCGTCACCAGCGTGTACATCGTCCGCGACAGCCGGATCACCTGGATAGAGAGCCTGGAAGACGACCGTACGCCGTAAGCGGCCGCGGTGCCCGACGGCGGGGAACGGGGACCTGTCCCACCCTGGGCTAGCGTGAGGGGTGGCTGGAGGAGGTACCCATGCCCGTTCGGCATCATTCTTTTGATCTTCGGCGGCACACCCAGCTCAGGCCGGTAACCCTGGCGCCCGAGATCAGGCTGCACCAGGCGAGCGAGCCGATCAGCTTGTGGCAGCGCACGGAGCTCGCGGCCGGGCGGACCGGGCTGGACCCGCCCTTCTGGGCGTTCGCCTGGGCGGGCGGCCAGGCGCTGGCCCGTTACCTGCTCGACCACCCGGAGGCGGTCAAGGACCGGCAGGTGACCGACATTGCCTCCGGCTCCGGGCTGGTGGCGATCGCGGCGGCCCGGGCGGGAGCGGCGGCCGTGACCGCCTACGACATCGATCCGCTGGCGGCCGCGGCCATCACGGTCAACGCCAGCGCCAACGGCGTGGCGGTTCGCGCGGTCCAGGCCGACATGCTGGACACCGACGCGGCCGGCACCGACGTGCTGCTGGTGGCCGACGCCTTCTACGAACGTGAGCTGGCCGGCCGGGTGACGCGGTTCCTGGAGCGGGGCCAGGCNNCGGCCAGCCGGACGCTCGACAGGAGCCAGACGCCGTCGGCCTGGTGCAGGTCATCGAAGGCGGCAGGTCGTAACCGGTCTGCCAGCCGGCGTCCACGGCGGACGTGGTCCCCTCCAGCACCAGGTCGTGCCGCGGGTAACGCCGGTCACGTGACGCGGAGGATGAGCTGGGGAGTTCGGGGAGCGGATCGCGGGTTGCGTCCGGGCGTGGTGATCGACCTGATCTGCTTCACCGCCGCGTCGGCACGGCAGCTTGTCGACGCGCTGCGCCCGTCCCGGCCGCTTCTGCTGCACTGCGGAACCATCTGGGTGCACGGTCCGGCCTGCGGGTCGACGGACTCGCCGACCGATGAAGAGTGGCCGACCGATGAAGAGTGGCCAGCCATCAGCCCGGATGAAAGATCAGGGCTAGCCGCGTCTGGGTCCGCCGGCACCGTGATAGCGACCCGGATGGCAGCTCACGGAGCTTACCGAAAAGCGGACGCCCGGCCGTACTGGCCGCTGAAAAGATGTCATTATGCATAGGCGCGGCATTCGGGATAATCGGCATTCGGACGTCTTCTAATCCTTTGCTGGCGGCAAGATGATATCGTCCGGCTGAGCCTGATGTTACGGAGCTCGACTGCTGCCTGAATTGCCACAACCGATTCCGGAATAACTAATTTTGCCGCTCGTGACTGTCGCCTTCCCGGGCCAAGGATCCGCCTGGCGGTAATGCGATTTAGTTCAAATAGTTCAAATCAGATTCAAGGGGACGTAGATGAGACTTAAATTTCCCAGAACGGTGATCACGGCCGCCGCGGCCGGGCTGGCGGTCGCGGTCGCGTGGCCGCTCGCGGCCTTCGCGGCTCAGGCGTCGCCGGCGGCCCCGGCGGCCCCGGCGGCCCCGGCGGCGAACACGGTGTGGGTGCCGTGCAGTGCCAGCACGCTGGCTACTGACATCGGCGCTGCGACCAGCGGGGAGACACTGCGGCTCACGCCGGGCTGCACGTATGTGCTGACCAGCGCAGGTCTTTCCATCCTCACGGACACGGACCTGACCCTGCAGGGGAACGGGTCGACCCTGGAGCGGAGCCTGACCGGCAGCCCGCCGGCCTTCAGCCTCCTCGAGGTGCCGACGGGCGACCACGTCACCATCAGCGGCCTGAACTTCCGCAACGGTGACGCGGGTACCTACGGCGGTGCCATCTACAACGACGGGGGGGCCGTCACGGTGACCGGCGGCACCTTCTCCGGCAACACCTCCGGTGAATACGGGGGGGCCATCTACAACGACGGGTCTCTGTCGGTGACCGGTTCTACCTTCACCGGTAACACCGCCCCCGGATATTACGGCGGCGCTATCTACAACGAGTACGACGCGACGATCAGCGACGCCACCTTCACTGACAACAGCGCCGATTACGGCGGTGCCGTGGAGGCCGAGTACAACACTGTCCTGGCCAACTCTGTCTTCTCCCACAACAGCGCCACGCAGTACGGCGGCGCCCTGTATGTCGATGACGACGGTATGACCACGGTCAGCACGAGTTCCTTCCTCCACAACACGGCCGAGGATGGCGGCGGCGTCTATAACTACGGATACGGCACGACGTTCCTCAATAACCGGTTTGACTCAAACCAGGCCAGCGAGTACGGCGGCGCTACTTACAACGACTACTACATGCAGCTGATCGGTGGCTCTATCAGCGGGAACTCCGCGGCCGACGGCGGCGGCGGCGTGTATACCTACTCTGACCTGGTGGCGAGCGGCGGAACCTCCTTCACCGGCAACACCGCCGAGTATGGCGGCGGGCTCGACGTCGGCGACGATTACGCGACGGTGGTCGGCGACAGCTTCCAGCACAATTCGGCGTCCGATGACGGCGGCGGCATCTACGCGGATGCCGATTACGTGACCCTGGCGAATAACTCCATCACCGACAACAGCGCGCCGTCCGGCGACGGCGGGGGCGTCTACAACGACTACACCGCCGCCAGCGTCGTGCTGGTCGGGACGAACCGGATCTTCTGGAACTCCGGAGGCAACTGCGCGCCGACCAACGCGGTCAACGGCTGCACCGGCTGAGTTCGCGACCCGCCGGCCGTGCCGATGCGGCCGGCGGGTACCAGCCGGAGCGGACCCCGGAGAATGCGGATCCTTACGATCTGCACGCTCCGGGGTTCCGTTCTGGTTGCCTGGCGCTGAGCCCGGCTACGAACACGCACGTCGGGAGCCCGAGAGAATCCAGTACGTCGAGTATCCCGGCGTCGGCACCCTGGGGCTTGGCCACGGGACGCGGGCACTGCGTTCGCTCGCCAACCTGCGGCCGTCAGGCGATTCCGTCCCACCACCTGAGCACCCTGAGTCCGCGGAGGGTGTTCCAGCGGCTCGGCGTGCCCACGCCGCCCTCGAGATCGAAGTGGACGCGGCCTGGGTGGATGCGGTCGAGCAGCCACCGGCCGTCGGGCTGCCGCTTGGACCGCACCAGCGCTACGGCCTCGGTCATCCGGGGATCGGGGTCCGCACCCGACCGCCGGAAGTAGTCAAGCGCGCGCAGCACGTCATAGTGCCAGTAATGGGGAAACGCGAACTCCAGGTAGGCCGGCTCGATGACGGCCCCCGTGCTCTGGCGGCGGAACAGGCCGCGCTGGAGCAGGTACTCCTCACCGCTGCGGCGGGCCGTGCGCACCTGCGCGGACCCGCCGGTCGCACGCTCGAACTCCAGCAGGCCGTCGAGGACGTTGATCGTCGTGTCGACCGAGGACCGCACCGATCCGTTCTCGGCCTCGCAGTTCCAGCCGCCGTCAGGGAGCCGTTCGGTTCCGATCCGCTCGGTGATCGCGGTGACGTCCACCCCGAAGTACGCCCCGGTCTCGATGGTCCTGCCGTTGATGCAGGGCTCGACCTCGCCGTCGAAGTACCGCTGCCCGGCGTGTTCCCAGCGCCCGTTCTCTGCCACCAGCCCGATCGCCCGGCGGGCGGACGGCGACGCCGGGTCAAGGCCGAGGAGCTGCAGAGTCTGCAGCGTGTGCATCGTGGCTGTCCAGGGCTGCCCCGGTTCACCGCCTCGGTAGGACGCCGGGAAGCAGGCGCCGCCGTCCCAGAGGCCGCCGGGATCCTCCAGCGCGAGCAGGCGCGCACCCCAGCCTTCGTGCTCCACCCGGGCTCGCTCGGCCGCCACGTCGCCAGCCGGCGCATTCTCCAGATCCCGCCGCACCTGCCAGCGGATGGCGGGGTCGCCGTCGAGCAGCCAGTCGATCACGCTCACGACCGCAGGCTACCCGTCCGCCGACGGCCGGCTGGCTGGCTGGCGGTCCGGCTGGCTGGCTGGCGGTCCGGCTGGCNNCGCCGGGAGCCTCGCCCGTCCGGCCTGAAAGGCGACGCGAGCGCGCTGGTAGCACGCCGATGGGAGCGGGTGGGTAGGTTTTCCCGTCCGGCCGCAGCTCCGACGTCACATTCGACACTTTAGACACTTGTTCGAAATAATCCTCAGNNTGTGGCGATAAGGGTTGCGATTGCTATCGTTATTCGCTAGTATGTTTGAGTGCAGGTCAGTGACTTGTCATTCTTCCGAACGGACGGTAGTGCGTGACCTCAGGACCAGTTTCCCCAGATTCCGGGCCGGACGAGGATTCCGGCCGGGGTGCTGGCGAGCCTGAGCACGGGATGCCGGACGCCTGGGAGCAACCGCCAGACGATGGCTGGTTGGAGTGGCCCGGGTCAACGGAGGACTGGCTGACCG
>PMOU01000614.1 GCA_003161205.1 Actinomycetota bacterium
GAAGGAGGAGACCGATGACGATCACCGGACCTGACGCACGCTCAGCCGCCCCCGGGCAGGCCGTGGTCGACGCGGCCATGCTCGTGCTGGAGCGGATGGGCCTGACCCCCGCCGACCTGCTGACTGCCCCGGCGGCCAGGCCGGCCGCCCCGACCTTCGCCGAGTACATCCCGGTCGTGTCGGCCCTGGTCAGCGACGGCTGCCGGAAGGCGTACGGCTCGTACTGGAACCGGGTGGTCGAGCAGTGGGGCGATCGCGGCATCGACGAGCCCACGCCGTCAGAGGTCCGGCAGCTCGTCCAGCACGTCCGGGCCAACGTCGTGCCCCGGCGGAACTCCCGCGGCGGGCGCAGCGCCGCCGAGCACCTCATCGCGGCGCTGCGCTGCATGTACAAGCACGCCGAGGAAGACGGCCTCAGAGGCGCGCGCCTCCTGGAAGCTGCTGGACGCCGCACGCCAGGCTGGTGAGGACTACACGCCCCCGCCGCTGGACGCTGACCCGCTGGCGCTCGCCCTAGGACTCGTCCCCGACCCCGGCCGGCGGCTGAGCGGGCCACGCCTGAAAACGGCACGCATGAAGCAGCACCTTCAGGCCAGCCAGCTCGCGGACCTGCTGGCCGCACGGGGCTGGGATGTCTCCACGAAAACCGTCTTCCGCTGGGAACTGGCCGNNACGGAGATCCAAGCCGCAGCGGCTACGCCGAAGTTCGCCGAGCTAGTGCAACGATGGGCCAAGACATCAGGGCAGTCACCTGCCGACGCCTCTATGAGTCTTCGGCGGACCATGCTGGTCGCGACCGCCCGCCGCGGACGCCACCTGACCGCCGGGGAATGGCTGGCAGTCCTGGAAGATTTCATCGAGGCGAGCGGCCGCCACGAAGAACAGCGGTTATATGAGCGCACTAGAAGGCCACGCCCGCCGCATCCTGGGCCAGATCGCGACGACAGACCGCGAAGCCCTCGCCGCCGACCCGAAACGAGCACTTACCGAGCGGTTCGGGCTCCGCGTCCGGGAACAGGACGAACTTGGCCAGCGCCGGGATGCGGGAGGCTGGTGCGACGGGATCTCGTTCCTCGACGACGGTGTCGTCCTCTACGCGCCGTCCCCGTACAGCCGACGCGAGAACTTCACCCTGACCCACGAACTGGGCCATAAGCTCTCCGAAGAAGACGACGACGCACTCAACTGGCTCGCTAACCGCGATCACCCAGGACGCGACCTCGAACAGCTCTGCGACCTGATCGCCGCGAGGCTCCTGCTACCCGAGGCACTCATTACCGAGGTTCTCAATCGCCGTGCGCCCGAAGCCGCTCACATCCGGGCGCTGTACGAGGCGAGCGCAGCCAGCGAAGTCGTGTGCGCCATCGCCCTCGCCCAGCGCCTGCCCTGCCAGGGCGCCGTCGTCATGATGGACATCGGTTCCAGCACAATCAGCCACGCCAGCGTGGCCAGCCCTGAAGACGACGAATAGCCACTTGCCTACCCATGGCCCAGACAGGAGATCCCCGCCCACCACCGGCTCGCGCGACTGGACGCCGACCAGGCGGTACGCGAGCGGTCCTGGTGGGCAACCCCGTGGGGAGAACGGCAGGACTACTACCTCGACGCGATCGCAGGCAGCCGCCGCATCCACGCCGTACTCGCCGCTCGGGACCTCTGGCAAACCACCCTGTTCCACACCGACGTAGCAGAAACTGCCGGACGGCCCGCACGGCACCTCGACTGCCCATGCGGCCACCACGGAACCGTACGCGGCTATCCATGCAGCGACTGCGGGCAGCCCTACTGCCCATCATGTAAAGAATGCCAGTGCCTCCGGCGGAACGCCGCGCTCGTCCAATGCCAGAAATGCTTTGTATCCGTAGCCAGAGCCGACATTGTCGATGGCCGGTGCAGTGACTGCCGCTAGCATGATGACCCCGCCGCTTACACAGCCGCCTCGGGCTACCTGTGGTGCGCGTCGACCTGGAACTGTGTCGGGTTAGCGGAGAGGCTGGGCGGCGCAGGAGGAGGGGCGCCATTGCTGGTGGCGCAGGAGCGACAGAGGAGCGCCGAGGGCGAGCCTGGCGCTAAACCCGCCCAACAAGAAGCCCGCTTCTTGACCACGACGGCGTGAGACGAGGCGGTGGTTGAGGTCGAAGCGTTCGAGACCGAGGGACGCCAGTTGAGGCTGTCAGTTACCGTCCAAGAGCCTCGACGAATCTCCGCCATGCTGGGCTTGAGAGCATGAGCTTCGCTCCATCCGGGCTTTCCGAATCCCGCACGGCCACAAGCCCCGGCAAGTTGGTTGCAACCTCTACACAGTTGCCGTTCTGGCCGCTGTAGCTGCTCTTGTGCCACTCGGCGCGGGAGAGGTCGACCTTGGTCATCCCGCGCACCTCCTTCGGTACTGCCTAGGTCATGGTGTCAGCGACCTGCTGGATCAACCGTACGGAGTCGTCCGGGTGCATTGCGGCAGCCAACAACCGTTCAAATGCAAGGATATAACGGCTGACGTCGGCGCGCTCTTCAAGGTAGATGTCCCCGGCCAGCGTCTCGACGTACACCACGTCTGGGTCAGTGGGCTCCGGGAAGTCCAGAATCACAAACGGACCGGCCGTACCGGCATGTGCGCCTGCACGGTAGGGCACGACCTGGAGCGTCGTTTTACCTTGCTCGGCACAGTCGACGAGGTGCTGGAGCTGCACGCGCATGGCTTGCGGACCGCCTACCTGGCGTCGGATGACGGCTTCGTCGATGACGGCCCACAACCGCGGCCGGTCGTCGCGGGTCAGGATCTGCTGCCGGGCCACACGGACTTCGACCCGGCGCTCGACCTCATCGCGGTCAAGCTCCATCGGGCCGTTTCGGCACATCTCGCGGGTGTAGTCCGCGGTCTGAAGGAGGCCGGGTATGACGATGGGCTCAAAGTTGCGGATAGAAGCGGCTCCGGCTTCCAGCCCGATGTAGACCTCGTACGGGTTTGGGAGCACGTCGCGGAAGGAATGCCACCATCCTGGCTGGCGGGCGTCCCGGGTCAACTGGATCAGGCCGTCACGTTCCGGGCCGGTGACGCCGTAGAGCTCAAGCAGCGACCGGACGTTGCCGGGCTGCGGCCGACTTCGGCCGGTCTCGATGCGGAAGAGCGTGGAAGTTGACCACTCGAGCTGGCGCGCGACCTCTTCACGGCTCATACCGGTACCTTCACGGCGACGCTGGAGTTCGATGGCCAGGCGGCGGCCGCGCAAGGTGGGGTTCTGGTCTGGGTTGCTACGTCGGGCCATGCCAACCTCTTGATCTGTTATCGCACCAGTCTGTTTGCACTATTGCATCTCGTTCAGTGTTGGTGCATTCTAGCACTGATGATGCCACCAAGTCGGTGGCGCTCGGGGTGCAAACCGCCGAAAGCGGTGAACCCAAGGCGGAGACGCGAACGGGTCAGGTCGGCGGCACAAGCGAGGCGCCTTCTGCAAAGTCAGCTCCATCTCCTGAGCGCTCCGGCGTGTCAAGTCAGAGGTAGCAGCAGTGGTCTATCCCCATTCGAGCCGCAGGTCCGACCTAGTAAGAGGATCAGGCCGAGCAGTGGGTGATCTTGAGCCAAGCTCCGACGTCGGCCCTGCTTTCATTTCAGTGAGCAGGCAGCCGTGACTCCTTATCCGTGGCCGCTGCGTAGTTACCTCGAACTCGGTGCCCTGCCGACCGCCGTGCCCTGCGCCCGGCTTCATGCCAAGCACCTAGTGCGGGAGTGGGGACTGAACGGCTTGGCCGACAGCACCGAACTGCTGGTGTCAGAACTGGTGACCAACGCCATGAAGGCAATGGCGGGACAAGACGATCAAGCAGCGGTGCGCCTGTGGCTGTCCGGCGACAGCGCGCGAGTCCGTATGGAAGTCTGGGATGCCGACCCGCGGCTGCCGACACCCAAAGATCCTGACGATGGCGGCATACCCGACCTTCAAGAAGAAGGAGGGCGCGGGTTGTTTCTGGTGGCGGCTCTGAGTGCCCGCTGGGACTGGTACCTCACGCAGGAGCCTGTCGGCAAGGTTGTCTGGTGCGAGCTTGAAGCCGAACAGCCAGAACCCGCGGACGTCGGCGGACCAGCTTCGCTGCCACCACTGCCGCGGCGGATACCCCGTCCGACGCTGGTACGGCCGGTTGTGGTGATGAACGACCCGGATATTCTGCGCCGGCTACGCGATGGGCTTCGGGACCTGCGCGCTTACTGAGCCCGTGTTATCCGCCTGCCCGGTTGGGCAGTGGCCCATCGGGCGATGCCAGGCCGTATGTCACGGAAACGGTCATCGCGCCTAATCAGGCACAGCAGATCGTAAGCATGCAGTGAATTTGCTAAACGTATTCATATCCGGATTTAGCAACCCGATTACCTGGGCTGACTTCGGTTAACTTCTGCATCATGGCCGGTCAGATGCACGCACGCATATAGACATGCACGCGCACTTGTTCGCCCGGGTGGATATGGCTGGATTGGAGAAAATCTGCCGCAGGCTTGAACCGGCTTGAGGCTGTTTCCGTTCTAGGGACAGTTAGCTTCGTGCAAGTGCACTGCGCGCGTCCGGCGAAGACGGGAACTGGCATGGCCGACCTGAGGGTGGACTATCAGCTGCTCGCCTCGATTCATAGCGCCCTGAACGGCCTGACCTGGGAATTCGAGAACATCGAAGACCAGGCCAGTGCCTATGACGCCGCCTTCGGGTCGGGCGACATCACCGCGGCGATGGGGAGCTTCGCCGGGAACTGGAGCACTCACCGCAAGACGATGCTCGGCACCATGGCGAACCTCGACCGTATGGTCGCCGCGACGGCGCAGACCTTCCACCAGACCGACAGCCAGCTTGCCAGCGACCTGACCAAGAAGTAGGCACGGGGAGGACCAGACCAGATGGGACGACCGCCGGGTTACCAGTGGCAGCCGCTCGGCCTGGACGCGGACCCGATACCAGGGGATCCACAAGCAATCAGCACGGAGGCCGCTCACCTCGCGTCGGTAGCTACCACGATCACCGGGCAGATTGCGGCGTTGCGGAAGATCGCTAGCGACGACACCGAGGTCGGCCAGCACGCGGAGAAGATCAGGTCCTCGGCGAGCAGTCTGGCCGGCTCGCTGCAAGTTGTAGAGGCAAGGTACCGGAATGTGTCATCGGCACTGAACGGCTGGGTTCCCGAGCTGGAGCAGGCCCAGTCCCTGTCCATCAGGGCACTGAATGAGGCCGAAGCCCCATACGCGACGCTCAGCCGCGCCGTGACGCTGCCGTCCGGGCCCGACCTTACTGCGGCACAGAAGCAGGAGATCACCAGCTATCGAACCTCGACGCAGCGGGCACAGGACCAGCTCGAGGCCGCGAAGGCGCTCCTGACCCGGGCAACCACCCTGCGGGATACCCAGGCCGCTTACTACGCCGCGAAGATCAACCAGGCCAGCAACGATAGCCTCGCCGACCACGAAAGCCTGTGGGGTGACATCACCAGTGATTTCGATCATCTGGTCGGTGATGTCGCCTGGGAGCTCAGGGACGTCTGCACTGGTCTTGAGATTCTGGCCACAGCCGCGGCGGTGATCGCTTTCGTGCTCGCCCAGTTCGTGCCGGGAGTCGATGTCATCGTCGACGGAATCGTGTTCGGCGCGTTTTTCGCTACCCTGGCCGCTGGTGTCGGGCGATTCGTGCTCGCGGATACCCACAATGGCTCATGGTGGGATTTCGCCCTGGATGCTTTTGCGTGCCTTTCCTTCGGGTCAAGCCGGTTCCTGGGTGCGACGGCCAAGGTTCTTGCCGACGGTGCTGAGGATGGCGCCGGGTCCGCTATGGTGACCGAACTGGTCGGGGGAACTGGGGCGAAGGCCGCTGAACTGGCACGGTACGCCAGCATGATGGGCGATGATGTCGGCGAGCTGGCCGAGAAATTCGCCCCGAAGCTGGCCCAGACGGCGGTGAAGGTCGCCACCGCGGGCAGCGAGCTGACCGGCGTTTGGAAGGTCATGGCCGACCTCGGCAGCCTGTCCGAGGAGAGCAAGCAGTTCGCCCGGGCTCTGGCTATCACCGCACGTTTCTCAGACAGCATGAGTGACACGAATACGCTAGCGAAACTCGCGCTCTCCACATCAGGTATCGGGGCGGGGCTGGCCAGCATCACCGGCATAGGGTCCCTGGTCGGCGGGGGCGTCGAGTTCGACGGACCGGGCGGTCCGGCCTGGCCCAACTGGCATATTCCCGGAGTCTCTCACTGGTACAAGACCACGTTCGAGATCCCGACCGGGGGAACCTGATACCCGTGGCAGCGCAGACTGGCCAGGATACGAAGCGGCGCAACGGGACGCCCGCGTCCAGCGGGCCCCTGCCGATCACCGGGTATGCCATGGTGCTGCCCGGCGGGTGGCGGCGGATACCGTTGCTGCACGGCACCAGGCGGGTGGTCACGGACATCCTTGACGAAGTGTTCGGGCGGCTGCCACGGAACCTGTCACGCGACAAGGTCGTCCCATACCGCTTGGAACTGGAGCGGCGCCTGCAAGGGATGGTCCGGCGGGCGCGCCGTCAAGGAGCCCTGGACCTGTACCTGCCGGTCGAGTACGTTCACGGGGTGGCAGTCCCTGCTTCATTCATCGTGTCAAAGGGCATGCTTGGCGGCGGTGAACTCTTGGACGCGAGTCAGGTCGTGGCCACCATGATGGCCGAATCCGGTGACGCCTCGCCGGTTACGGTGAACGGTGTTAAAGGTGTGCGTTTTGAGCGGACCGCCGAGCCTGACCGGACGATGAAGACGCCAGCTGCCTCCCGGCGGGTCGACTATGTATTGCCAGTTCCGGGCATACCAGGCGAGTGGCTGGTCATCGCCTTTTCCACGCTAGGGGACGGCCGCCCGGAAGGACAATTCACCCGGCTCCTCGTTGAGCTGTTCGACGCGATCGTGTCGACATTCCGCTGGACAACGGGCTGATCCAGTGAGAGGACGAAGGAAGTTGACCGAGCAACTGACCCCGCCGGCCAGCCAGAAGGGCTGGATCAGGGTCGATTTCGATCAGGCCGTCTGGATTCCCTGCCTGCCAGTTTTCCCGAAGGGGCAGGACCGCAAGTCATGGGCGGCGCTCTATGCCGGCCACTGGTGGGAAGCCTCTGGCCTTGAACACGGTAAGCGCCAGGTCGACGCACTTCGCCGGAGCCTGGAGTACCTGCACGAGTTCGCCTATTCGCAGTTGCAGTGCCACATGGCGGTCATCCACCTTCCCGGCCCGCGACTCGTGCCCTTGCTGGTCGGCTTCGGGGTCTGGCAGGCCGAAGGGGACCGGGTGACGCAGTTGCGGCTGCTCGCCCATGCCGACGAACCGGATGCGATAGAGCCGCCGATCGTCGAGGAATGTTTCACCGAAAAGCTCGGCGGCGGACTGAAGTCCTTGTGCTATCTGCGTCAGCCAGAGGAGTCCATAGTGAGCGGGTCGCTGAACTACGCGTGGCGGTCTGAGCAGCTTGAAACCGCGGTGCGCATGTTCACGTCCTGCCCGGATCTGAGTCGCCTCCAGCGGGCCATGCCGGACATCGAGGCGCTCGCCCAGGTTATTTCATTCGTCCCGAGATAAGCACTTCGCTCCAGTCGCACGTGTGGAGGTGTGAGAGTCCAGCTATGACTCAGCCGGAAATCGTCCGATCTATCGGCACGTCGGTCGTGATGCTGATCGCGGCCGCTGCGATGCTGATCGGCGCGATCATCGCCTTTACCGTGCATTCGATCGCTGTCGGCGATGCCTTACTCGCCCTCATGGTCTTGTGCGGCGTGATCAGCTTCGCCGCTTCCGTACGGTCTCGGAATCGTGCGCGCGCTTTCGTGCGCAGTCGGCAAGCGCAGCATCGAGTCGATCTGGAGGACACCTTCCGCAAGCCGCTTCCGTTGGGACTCGGCCGGACATTTAGCCGATTGGCACGGCGATGGTGACGAGGGTGCCGTCGCC
>PMOU01000106.1 GCA_003161205.1 Actinomycetota bacterium
GATGCCCATGTGCTCCACGCTGGAGTAGGCGAGCAGCCGCTTGATGTCCCGCTGGCCGAACACGTACAGCGCGGCCAGCAGCAAGGAGGCCACCCCGAAGGCCAGCAGCGTGTCACGCGGGAAGGCGCTGCCCAGGTTGGCCGAAGCCACCTGGTAATACCGCAGGATCGCGTAGAAGCTGACCGCCAGCAGCGACCCGGACAGCAGCGCGGAGACCGGCGTGGGCGCCTCCGAATGCGCGTCCGGCAGCCAGGTGTGCACCGGGAAGAACCCGACCTTGGTGCCGTAGCCGAGCACGGCCAGCATGAAGGCGAGCCGCACCGGGGTGTGCGACAGGTGCCCGCCGGCCTGGATGAGCGGCCCGATGGCCAGGTTGTAGTGCTCGCCGAGGACTCCGGATCCGGCGTAGTAGGCGAACACCGTGGCCAGCAGGGCCAGGCCGAGTCCCGCGCTGGCGATCAGCACGTATTTCCAGGCGGCTTCGGCGGCGCCGTCGGTGTCTTCGATCGCGACCAGCAGGGCCGAGACGATCGTGGTGATCTCGATCGCGATCCACAGCAGCGCCAGGCTGCCCATCATGGGCGCGGCGAGCATGGCCCAGGCGAACAGGTTGAGGCCCGCGTAAAAGCGCCGCGCGTAGCGGTCCCGATGGTCCTGATCCTGGTCGCGGCCGTGGTGCCCGGTGTAGCCGACCGAGTACACCGCGACGGCGGCGTACAGGAAGCCGGTGGCCAGCAGGAAGATCGCGCTCACCGCGTCGACCCGCAGGTAGGACAGGTAGTTGAGGTCCCGGTGCGCCACGGCGGGGATCAGCGCCAGGACGAGGGCGAAGCACGCGACGCCCGAGACCACCGTGAGCGCCGGGGCAACTCGCGCGGGCAGGACGACGCAGGCTATCGCCACCGCCAGCGGGACGATCAGCAGGGCGAGCATGACGGCGATCACCGGTTCACCCCCGTCATCCCTGCAGCTTGGTCAGATCGGCGGTGGACAGCGACTCGGCCTTCGCGTGGTGGGCGCGGATCAGCATCGTGAACACGACCACCGCCACCAGCAGGTCGAACAGGAACGCGGTCTCCAGGATCAGCGGCAGCCCCGACGCGACCACCAGCGCCGCCAGCGAGATCGCGTTCTCCAGCGTGAAGAACCCGATGGCCTGGGACGCNNCGGCGCACGATCATCAGCCCGAACGCGACCAGCACCATCGCGGCGGCCAGCGCGAGCGCGAGCGCCGGCGCGGCCGGGCCGTGGATCTTGAGGGCGCCGAAGCTGAAGAACCCGAACGCGGCCAGCACTATCCCGGCCAGCACGGCGGTGGCCGGGCTGATCGTCTGGCTGCCCGCGACGCCGGTCGCCTCGCCCTCGTCCACGCCGACCCGGCCGAGCAGGCGGCGCATCAGCAGGGGCACGGCGACCACCTTCAGCGCCGCGGACAGCGCCGCCAGCACGTACAAGTCGGGCAGGTTCCGGTCCGCGGCGATGACCACCGCGAGCACCGAGATCAGCGCGGACTGCGCGGCGTAGAGCCGGACCTGGTCCCGGGCCAGTGCCTGGCGCAGCAGGCCGAACTCGATCAGCAGCATCACCGCGGCGATCACGTTGGCGACGCCCTCGTAGACGCCGGGCGCCTGCGCGGGGTCCATCACCCACCCCCGAGGTACAGCGTGAACACGCCGAGCACGGCGAGCAGGAAGGCGCCCGCCACGAACTCGGTGATCTTGAACAGGCGCAGCTTGGCGAAGGAGTTGTCGATGATCGCGACTACGCAGCCGACCGCGCAGGCCTTGGCCAGCAGCGCCACGATGGCCAGCACCACGGCGTCCGCGCGCTGGGTGGAGGCCAGCCCCCAGGGCGCCAGGAACACGTCGGCCAGGATCGTGTACAGGATCAGCTGCTTGAGCTCGCTGCCCCACCTGACCAGCGCCAGGAACGGGCCGGAATGCTCGAAGCTCCTGGCTTCCTCGATCATCCCGAACTCGTTGGTGCCGGTGTGCGTCTCGACCGGGATCCGGCCCGTCTCGTGCAGGATGACCATGAACAGCGCGGCCGCCGCCAGCAGGTGTGCCGGGCGGATGACCTGACCGGCGCTGGACCGGACGGTCGCCGCGAGCGCGTACGGCAGGTCGGTGCCGGTCAGCAGGGCCACGGTGAACACCACGAACAGCACCACCGGCTCGGTGATGGCCGAGAACGTCTTGGCCCGGCTCGAGCCCAGCTGCGCGTACGGGCTGCCGGTTTCCAGCGCGGCGGTGGCGATGACGAAACTGGCCAGCGACAGCAGGAACCCGCCGCCGAGGATGTCGCCCATGTAACCCAGGGGCAGCCCGTAGGTGGTCAGCACCGGGATCAGCAGCGGGATGGTCAGGTAGGCGGCGGTGGCGATGAGCGGGGCCGCGAGGAAGAACCAGCTGGCCCCCTCCGGAGCGAGCGCCTCCTTGCGGAACAGCTTGGCCAGGTCGTAGTACGGCTGGCTGATGCGCGGCCCGCGGCGTCCCTGCAGCCGCGCCTCCACCTTGGCGATCACGCCGGTTACGCCGGGCGCGCCGATCGCGACGGTCAGGACTTGCAGCAGCTGGATGACGGGAATCGGGATGGCCGCGCTCACCGCGCAGCCCCGGGATCATTACCCGGCGGATCCGGCGCGTCGTTCGTCATGACGCCTCCTACCCTTGAGGTCCGGCCTGAAGGTCCCGGACTCGGCCAACGGGTAGAGGCCATCAGCGCGGATACCGCCGCACGGTTCATGGCGAGCCTCATCGCCAGGGTTTTATTGTGGCGTACGGCTGGGCGGCTCTGCAATTCGGGGGGCCGGGTCGGTAACGTAGGCCGGGTGGCTGATGTGCTTCCCGGCCGGCCGTCGCCCCTGGGCGCGACGCCCCGCGATGGCGGGACCAACTTCGCGGTGGCCTCCAGCGTCGCCGAGGCGGCGCAGGTGTGCCTGTTCGACGACGCCGGGAACGAGAGCCGGGTCCAGCTCCGTGACTACGACGACGGCGTCTGGCACGGGTTCGTCCCCGGGACCGGCCCCGGGCAGGCCTACGGGTACCGCGTCCACGGCCCCTACAACGCGGCCAAGGGGCTGCGCTGCAACCCGGCGAAGCTGCTGATCGACCCCTACGCGCGGGCGGTCCGCGGCGAGGTCAGGTTCGGGCCCGAGGTGTTCGACTACGAGCCGGGCAACCAGGACACGCCGAGTTCACTGGACTCCGCCGGGCACGTGCCGCTCAGCCTGGTCACCGACCCCGGCTTCGACTGGGGCGACGATGCTCCGCTGCAGCGCGACTACGCCGACACGATCCTGTACGAGGTCCACGTCAAGGGCCTGACCATGCGGCACCCGGACGTGCCCGCGGAACTGCGCGGTACGTACGCCGGGCTCGCCCACGAGGCCGTCATCTCGCATCTGACCAAGCTGGGCGTGACCGCGGTGGAACTGCTGCCCGTACATCAGTACGTGCCGGACGACTTCCTGCTCAAGCGCGGGCTGACCAACTACTGGGGCTACAACACGATCGGGTACTTCGCGCCGCATCAAGCGTACTCATCGGCGGTGCGGGCCGGGGACGGCTCGGGCGGCCAGATCGCGGAGTTCAAGGCCATGGTCAAGGCGCTGCACGCCGCCGGGCTCGAGGTCATCCTGGACGTGGTCTTCAACCACACCGCCGAGGGCGGCGAGGGTGGTCCGTCGCTGTGCTTCCGCGGCCTGGACAACACCGCGTACTACCGGCTGAACCCGGGCCACCCGGACCAGTACTACGACACGACCGGGACCGGCAACTCGCTCGACGCCGGGAGCCCGGTCGCGTTGCGGCTGATCATGGACTCGCTGCGGTACTGGCTCACCGAGATGCACGTCGACGGGTTCCGGTTCGACCTCGCCGCGACCCTGGCCCGCCAGGACGGCGGCTTCAGCCGCCTGTCCGCGTTCTTCGACCTGGTCGGCCAGGATCCGGTGGTNNCGCGACTTCTGGCGCAGCCAGCGCAGCGGCGCGCTCGGCGAGTTCGCCACCCGGTTCGCCGGCTCTTCTGACCTGTTCGGCGGCGACGGGCGCGACCGTCGCAGGCCGACCGCCTCGGTGAACCTGATCACCGTGCACGACGGCTTCACGCTGGCGGACCTGGTGTCCTACGACGCCAAGCACAACGAGGCCAACGGCGAGTCGAACCGGGACGGCGCCGACGACAACCGCTCCTGGAACTGCGGCGCCGAGGGCCCGACGGTCGACCCGGAGGTGCAGGCGCTGCGCGCGCGGCAGGCCCGGGCGATGCTCACCACCTTGCTGCTCTCCTTCGGCGTGCCCATGCTGCTCGGCGGCGATGAGCTGGGCCGGACCCAGGCCGGTAACAACAACGCGTACTGCCAGGACAACGAGATCTCCTGGTTCGACTGGTCCGCCGCGGACGCCGGGCTGCTGTCGTTCACCACGAGCCTGGTGGCGTTCCGGCGGTCGCATCCGGTCTTCCGCCGCCGCCGGTTCCTCAACGGGATCGAAGCCTCCGAGCTGGGCTGGTTCACGCCCGCGGGGACGCCGATGACCCAGGACGACTGGTCCGACCGCAACGCGCTGGCCCTCGGCGTCTACCTCGACGGCTCGGACGACCCCGATACCGGGCCGGACGGCCAGCCGCTGCTCGACGACGACTTCCTCGTCCTGGTGAACGCGTGGTGGGAGCCGCTTGCGTTCACCGTCCCCGCGGCCCGGGCGGGGCAGGCTTGGCACACGGACATTGACAGCTTCGACCCCGCGGGCGCCGACCCGGCGCCGCCGTGCCGGGCGGGTGATCAGGTTACGGTCGGGCCCCGTTCGGTCCTGGTGCTGCGTGGACCGCGAACGTAGCAGGCGCGCCCGGGTGGGCCGCCGAAGCCGGCGCGGCCACCACCATCATCACGGCGGCGACCACCAGGATCAGCAGGCCGGAGACTCCGGTCAGCCATGTCGCCCTGGCGCGATTCTCGCTTACGACGGCCGTCATGTCCGGCTCCCCCGCTTCCCTGCTCCGCGTGCCCGTGCTGCCTTCTTATCGGAGCGGCCGCGGTCCACGGTGATTCATCCGATCCAGATGTGCTGACCGCCAGCCCCAAGCCCTTCTTCGGATACAGTGATAACACCAACCTGCATCGTTTCCTGTGGAACCTCGGGCTGGTCTCCCATCTCGGCGGTTCGATCATGGTGCAGTTCGGCTGGCCGGTGGCGATGACCGCGTGTCGCTGGACGTGCCGCTGGTCTACACCGAGGGGAAAGCTGATGACATCTGCCATTCCTGTGATCGATCTCCGGGCTGCGACGGCCGGCGACACCTCGCACCTTGGCGCGGTACGGGCCGCCACCGAGGAGCTTGGCGCCATCCAGGTGATCAACCATGGCGTGCCGCAGGATCTCATCAGCGACCTGAACGCCCGCAGCGCCCGGCTGTTCAGCCTGCCGCAGGCGGAGAAGGCGAAGCTGGCCAGCCCGCACCCCTATCGCGGCTGGCGGCAGTGGCCGGATGACTTCGGCCGGCTGGAGCTCGAGCGCTTCAACGTGTCCCAGTTCGACGACATCGGAGCCGCCCGCGCGGCCGGCCTCGGCGAGGACTACCTCGGCCTGTACGCCCACGCCAACATGTGGCCGGCCGATGACCCCGGGCTGCGGGAGGCGGCGTTCGGCTATCTCGAGGCATCCCGGAAGCTGGCGAAGCGGATGCTGTGGCTGTTCGGCAGGGCCGAGGGCTTGCGCGAGGACACGTTCGGGCTGGGCTCGCTGCCGCATCTGCAGCTGACCGTGAACAACTATCCGGCCTGGACTCAGCCGGAGGCGGCCCCGAATGAGGGCGGCACCGCTGAGGGCGATGCAGCTGAGGCCGGCACCGCTGAGG
>PMOU01000278.1:0-1808 GCA_003161205.1 Actinomycetota bacterium
CGGCCAGAAGGCTATCCGCTGCTGCTGAAGGTGCTCGAGCCGTTCCACAGCCTGCTGCTCGTCACCACGCTGCAGCACCTGATGGGGATCGCGCTGGCCGTGATCATCTACGCGGTGCTGCGCCGCTGCGGGCTGCCCGCCTGGGGCGCGACGCTCGCCGCCGTCCCCACCCTGTTCGACTCGCGGCAGATCTGGCTGGAATCCTCGATCCTGCCCGACACCCTGTTCACGTTCGTGCTGATGATCGCCGTCGCGATCCTCATCGTCCGGCCCCGGCCGGCCATCTGGCAGGCCGCGATCGTCGGCTTGCTGGTCGCCTGGGCCTCGATCATCCGCGGCAACGGCGCCCCGGTCTTCGTGATCATCCTGATCTTCCTGCTGATCCAGCGGGTCGGCTGGCGGGTGCTCACCGCGTGCCTGGCGGCCTTCGCGGTCCCGCTGGCCGGTTACGCGCTGGTCTTCTACTCCGAACACGGCCAGCTCAACATCACCAACAGCAGCGGCCTGTTCCTGTGGTCACGCACGATGTCGTTCGCCAACTGCTCGATCATCAAGCCGCCCGCCGACCTGCGCGCGCTGTGCCCGGACGCGCAGCCTGACCACCCCACCTCCCCCGCCCCGCCCTGGTCCGTGTCGGCCCTGCTGAACGAGCGCACCCCGGCCGACTACCTGTGGGCGGCGGGGGCGTGGTTCCGGGTCGACAAGGACCCGGGCGTCAACGCCCACAACAACAAGCTGGCGATGACGTTCGCCGAGAAGGCCATCGAAGCCCAGCCGGCCGATTACCTCAAGGCGGTGGGCGAGGGCGTGTTCCTGACCTTCTTCGCCACCGACAGGTCCGAGGCGTACCTGTCGGATCACTTCACCGTGGCCCCGCACGTCGCCACGCTCGCGCCCTACATGAAGCACGACGAGGCCAGGTACGCGCACACCACCGCGAACACGCACGTGGTGCAGCCGTGGGCATTCTTCATGTTCCTGTACCAGCTACCGGTCTGGTTTCCCGGGTGGGTCTTCTTCGCCGTGGTGGTGGCCGGGCTGGTCCTGCTGATCGCGAGATGGCGGCGCGGCTGGGGCAAGTATGCAGGCCTGGCCTGGGCGGTCGCGATGGTCAACCTGGTGGTGCCGATCGCGGCCCACGAACTCGACTACCGGTACGCGCTCTCGGCGGTCCCGTTCGCCTGCCTGGCCCTCGGGCTGACGCTGGCGCCGAAGCGCGGGCAGGGGGCTGTCGCTTCGGGGGCTGTCGCTTCGGGGGGCGGCGCGGCGGGGGCTGTCGCTGCGGGGGACGGTGTGGCGGGGGACGGCACGCCTCCGGCCGCCGCGGAGGCGGGAACTGAGGAAGTGCCCGCCGAGGCGGATGAAGGCTAGTCGCCAGGCGGCGTAAGGTAACGTCCGGGGGCGAGAAGTGGCAGGGTCCGGTGGCCGGCTGGTGGCCGGATAGCTAGCGCAGCGGCTAAACCCCGACGGCTCCGCCTCGGCCGCCGCAGCCGCACCATCCACCCCTCCCGTTCGCCGTATGATCGCTCAGGAATTCGATGAATGCGGCAGCCTGCAGAATCTTTCGGCTAGGCTGCCGCTTTCATAGACTCGCCAGCGGTTAAGTCACCAAACGGGCGGTGCGGATGGGAAGGCGGGGGCGCATGTGACCGCGTTCCAGGCCTCGCGGTTTAACTGCGCCCACCCCGACCGGCTCGCGGCCGCTCTGGCGCGCCGGGGACGAGCAGCAAGATGGCAGCGGCGCAACAGAACGATCGCACCGGAACGACCGCCGACACAGGTTGGGCTCAGGCTAGTCGAGGGCTAGT
>PMOU01000278.1:1882-6462 GCA_003161205.1 Actinomycetota bacterium
GCCTGCTGGTCCAGGCCCACGATGTCGACGATGCGCACGTCCTTGACCTCCGGCGGCACCAGGTTGGTGGCGGTGCGGATAATGTCCGGCAGGGCGAACGCCTCATCCCGAGGCAGCACCCGCACGTCGATGCGCCGGCCGGCCCGGATCTCGGTGTTGCAGGCGGCCTCGACCGTGTCCCGGAAACCGGCCGGCAGCTCCGGCAGGTTGAAGTCCATCCGCGCGGTCAGCGGCTCCATGTTGCCGCCGGTGACCAGCGCGCCGAAGTCACGGAACACCACGCCGCACAGCACGTGCAGGCCGGAATGCGTGCGCATCAGCGCGGTCCGGCGTTCGTCCTCGACCGCGCCGCGGACCGCGGTGCCCGGCGGCGGCAGCGGGTCGCCTTCGGCCGGGATCAGGTACAGGTCGTCGCCCTTACGCGCGCCCTCGATGCGGGTCTGCACCCCGCCCCACAGCAGGACACCGTGGTCGGGAGGCTGGCCGCCGCCGCCGGGATAGAAGGCCGAACGGTCCAGCACGATGCCCTCGGCACCGGCCGCGAGCACCGTGCCGTCCCATTCCCGCAGGCTCTGGTCAGCCAGCTCGAGCCGGTGCGTGCGCACTATCGTTTCCTCGCCTCCGGGGCACCTTTGAGGCGCCGTCTTCCCTCGTCGCTCGTTCCTCGCTCCTCAGTCCAGGTGGCGCCGGCGCCCCTTTGGCTCGATGAGGGGCAGCCTACCGGCTGCCGGGGCGGCGTCAGCCGGTGTTCTGCAGGCCGGCCGCGACGCCGTTGACGGTGAGCAGGAGCAGGCGTTCCAGGCGGTCCCGCACGTCGTCGTCGAAGGTCGCCCCGCCGTCCAGGCCACGCAGCGCGGCCAGCGCGCGCAGCTGCAGGTAGGACAGCGCGTCCACGTACGGATCGCGCAGCGCGACCGCGCGGGCCAGCACGTGCCGGTCGGCCAGCAGCCGGTCATGGCCGGTGACGGTCAGCACCAGCCGCCTGGTCAGGTCGTACTCGGCCAGCACCCGGGCGGTCAGGTCATCCCGGCCGCCCAGGGCCAGGTAGCGGGCTCCGATCAGCCGGTCCGTCTTGGCCAGGCTCATCTCGGCGTTATCCAGCAGCACGCCGAACAGCGGCCAGTCACGGTAGGCGCGCCGCAGCAGGTCGGGGCCGTCGGCGTCCACGATGGCGGCCAGCCCGCTGCCCAGGCCGAACCAGCCCGGCAGGTTCATCCGGGTCTGCGACCAGGCGAAGACCCAGGGGATCGCGCGCAGGTCGGTCAGGTCCATGGTGGCCACCGCGCCCGGCGCGGCCGGAGCCAGGCCGCGCTTGGCGGGCCGGGAGCCGATGCGCAGGCCGCCGATCTCGCCGAGCGGGCTGATCCGGGCGAACCAGTCGGCGAAGCCGTCCGCGGTGACCAGCTCGCGGAACGCGGTCCGGGCCGCGTCGTCGATCCGGTTGGCGACCTCGCGGTAGGTGGCCGCCGCGACCGCGTTCCGGTCGGCGTTGCGCACCGAGGAGGCCAGCATCACCGCCGAGCTGACCTGCTCCAGGTGTCGCTTGGCGATCGCCTGCTGGCCGTACCTGGCGAAGATGACCTCGCCCTGCTCGGTGACCTTGAACGAGCCGTTGACCGAACCGGGCGCCTGGGCCAGCACGGCCCGGCCGGCCGGGCCGCCACCCCGGCCGAGCGCGCCGCCCCGGCCGTGGAACAAGGTCAGCCGCACGTCGTTGGCTTGCGCCCAGCCGGCCAGCTGGGCCTGGGCATCGAACAGCCGCAGGGTGGCGCTGGCCGGGCCGAGTTCCTTGGCCGAGTCGGAGTACCCGAGCATCGCCTCCAGGGCCCGGCCGTTGGCGGCGAGCCGCTCGGTGACCGCCGGGAGCGCGAGCATGCCGGTCAGGACGCCGGGAGCGTTCTCCAGGTCCACCGCGCTCTCGAACAGCGGCACCACGTCGAGCTGCGGCGGGCGTCCGCCGGCCATGGCGTAGCTGGCCAGCTCGTAGACCGCGGCGATGTCGTCGGCCGACCGGGTGAAGCTCACCACGTAGCGGTGGCAGGCCGCCACGCCGAACCGGTCCTGGATCCAGGCCACCGCCCGGATCGTGGCCAGCACTTCGGTGGTCTCGGCCGACCAGCCGGTGCCGTCCGGGGCGTCCGGCCTGCCGCCGTCGTCGATGCCGGGCGGTCCGGCCGCCCGCAGCTCGGCCAGGGCCCGGGCGTGCACCTCACTGTGCTGCCTGACCTCCAGGCCGGCCAGGTGGAACCCGAAGGTCTCGGCCACCCAGATGAGGTGCTGGAGTTCGCCGAACGCCTGCCGGCCGGCCCCCGCGGCGGCCAGCGATTCCTGGACCACCCGCAGATCGGCCAGGAACTCCGCCGGATCCCGGTAGGCGAGGTCGGCGTGCCGCACCCGGGTCGCGTTGATCCGCTGCGCCGCGTACAGCAGGTAGGTCCGGTACGGCTCCTGCGGCGACCGTTCGGCGATCTCGGCCAGCAGCTCCGGCTGCGCGGCCGAGGCCGCGGCCAGCGCGCGGCGCAGCCCGGCCGCGGGCGGCGTGGTCGCCTCGTGCAGGGTCAGCGCCCGGCCGATCCTGGTCGTGGTGGCCTCCAGCGCGCGCAGCACATGGTCGGCCTGGATGGTGGCCGCCTCGCGGGTGACGTTCGCCGTGACGAACGGGTTGCCGTCCCGGTCCGCGCCGACCCAGCTGCCGAACCGCAGGAAGGCCGGCACCTGCGAGGCGACCTGCCCGCTGTCCGGCCCGGCCAGCGCCCGGTCGAGCTCGCGGTAGACGGTGGGCACCACCCGGAACAGCGTCTCGTCGAAGGCGGTCATCACGGTGCGGACCTCGTCGATCGGGTCCATGGCCTTGATCCGCAGCTGCGACGTCCGCCACAGCAGGTCGATGTCCTCGCGCAGCACCCGCCGCGCCTCGGCCAGGTCCGCGGCCCCGGCCCGGGGGTCGTCGAGCACGCCGAGCTGGCCGCTGATCCGGCGCAGGGCCGCGACCACGGCGCGGCGGCGGGCCTCGGTGGGATGCGCGGTCAGCACGAGGTGGACCCGCAGCGAGGCGAGCAGCTCGGTCAGCCGTTCCCGCCCGGCGTCATGATCGATCTCGGCGACCGCCGCGGCCAGCGATTCCCGCATCGGCCGCGCCCCGGCGTCGTTCTCCCGCAGGCTGCGGATGCGCTGGTTCTCTTCGGCCAGGTTGGCCAGGTGAAAGTACACGGTGAAGGCCCGGGCGACCTGTTCGGCCCGGTCCAGGCTCCAGGACGCGACCAGCGCCGCGATCTCATCTCCGGGGCGCTCCCCCGCGGGCTCCTCGGCTTCCTCGCTCCCGGCGGTCTCGTCCGGGGCCTGGCCGTCCGGGGCCTGGCCGTTCGCGGGCTGGCCGNNGCCGAGTCGCGGATGACCTCCCCGAGGATGTCGCCGAGCAGCCGGACGTCGTTGCGCATGGGCTCGGGCAGTGCGGCCCGGTCCCTGTCTCTTTCCCTGTTCACGGTCGAAGGGTATGCCGTCAAAGTAACGGGCGGGTTAGCTCCCCCCCGCGCTTGAGCTGCCCGCTTGATCCCCTTTGCTGACCTGCCCGCTAGCCTGATCCTCATGACGACTCAAGCCGCCGCCGAAGCCGGGCCCGACCACGAGCCCGAATCCGTCCCCGACCCGCACACCACCGCGGGCAAGCTCGCCGACCTGGAGCGGCGACGGCGCCAGGCCGTGCACGCCGGTTCGGAGCAGGCGGTGGCCAAGCAGCACGACCGGGGCAAGCTGACCGCGCGTGAGCGGATCGACCTGCTCCTGGACCCGGACTCGTTCACCGAGTTCGACGAGCTGGCCCGGCACCGCGCCACCGACTTCGGGATCGAGGCCACCCGGCCCTACGGTGACGGCGTCATCACCGGGTACGGCACCGTGGACGGGCGGCCGGTCTGCGTGTTCAGCCAGGATTTCACCGTGTTCGGCGGCTCGCTCGGCGAGGTCTACGGCGAGAAGATCGTCAAGATCATGGACCATGCGCTGAAGACCGGCTGCCCGGTCATCGGGATCAATGACGGCGGCGGCGCCCGCATCCAGGAAGGGGTGGTGGCGCTCGGCCTGTTCGCGGAGATCTTCTACCGCAACGTGATGGCCTCCGGCGTCGTCCCGCAGATCTCGCTGATCATGGGCCCGTGCGCGGGCGGGGCCGTCTACTCCCCGGCCATCACCGACTTCACCTTGATGGTCGAGGGCACCTCGCACATGTTCATCACCGGACCCGACGTGATCAAGACGGTGACAGGCGAGGACGTGACCTTCGAGGACCTCGGCGGGGCGCAGGCGCACGGCACCAAGTCCGGCGTCGCCCACTACCAGGCCTCCGGCGAGCAGGACTGCATCGATTTCGCCCGCGACCTGCTCTCCTACCTGCCCTCGAACAACCTGGAGGACCCGCCGCGGCTCCCCGGTTCGGACGAGGCCGAGGCCAACGAGACCGACGCCGAGCTCGACACGCTCATCCCCGACTCCCCGAACCAGCCCTACGACATGCACGAGGTGATCACCCGCGTCCTGGACGACGGCGAGTTCCTGGAGATACACGCCGGCTTCGCGCCGAACAT
>PMOU01000559.1 GCA_003161205.1 Actinomycetota bacterium
GCGCAAATACCGGGACAAGGTGCACCGCTCGCTGGATGTGTTCGCCCGGATGCTGCGCGAGCGGATGTTCGACGACAATCCGTCGACGGTGGGCCAGGAGATCGAGCTGAACCTGGTCGACGAGCACGGCATGCCCTCGATGCGCAACGCCGACGTGCTCAAAGCGATCGCGGATCCAGCCTGGGCGACCGAGGTCGGGCAGTTCAACCTCGAGATCAACGTGCCGCCCCGGCACCTGGCCGGTGACACCCTCGCCGTCCTGGAGGCCGAACTCCGCGCCGACCTCAACGCGGCGGACGAGCAGGCGCGCTCCGTCGGCAGCCACCTCGTGATGGTCGGCATCTTGCCGACGCTGGCCGAAGGGGACGTGCACGAGGGCACCATGTCGGCCAACGAGCGATACCGGGTGCTCAACGAGCAGATCTTCGCCGCCCGCGGCGAGGACATGCGCATCTCGATCGACGGTTCCGAACAGCTCCTGACACACACCGACAGCATCACCCCCGAAGCCGCCTGCACCAGCGTCCAGCTGCACACCCAGGTCAGCCCGGATGCCTTCGCGGACTACTGGAACGCGGCCCAGGCCATCGCGGGCGTGCAGGTCGCGCTGGCGGCTAATTCCCCGTTCCTGTTCGGCAGGCAGCTGTGGCACGAGACCCGGATCACCCTGTTCGAGCAGGCGACGGATACCCGGCCCGATGAGCTGAAGGAGCAGGGCGTGCGCCCCCGGGTGTGGTTCGGCGAGCGCTGGATCACCTCGGTGTTCGACCTGTTCGAGGAGAACATCAGGTACTTTCCCGCGCTGCTGCCGATCTGCGAGGACGAGGATCCGCTCGCCGTGCTTGACCGCGGCGCCTCCCCGCAGCTGGCCGAGATGAGCCTGCACAACGGGACGATCTACCGCTGGAACCGCCCCGTTTACGCCGTGGTCCAGGGCGTTCCGCACCTTCGGGTGGAGAACCGGGTCCTGCCGGCCGGCCCTACCATCGCGGACACCGTGGCCAACGCGGCGTTCTACTACGGGCTGGTGCGTTCCCTGGCCGAGGCGCAGCGCCCGATCTGGACCCAGATGTCGTTCACGACCGCCGCGGAGAACCTGCACGAGGCCGCGCGTCACGGCCTGGACGCGCAGCTCTACTGGCCGGGGGTGGGGGACACACCGGTGACCGAGCTGATCCTGCGCCGCCTGCTGCCGCTGGCCCGCGAGGGGCTCGACCGCTACGGCGTCGACGTGGCCGACGCCGACCGGCTGCTCGGCATCATCGAGCAGCGCTGCCTGACCGGCCAGACCGGCGCCGCCTGGCAGATCGCCACCATGGCGAAGATCACCCGGGACAGCGGCGTCGACCGCCGTGAGGCGCTGCGGCAGATGACCCAGCGCTACATCGAGCACATGCACACCAACGCGCCCGTCCACACCTGGCCGCTGCCCGCCAGCTGACCGCAGCTGACCGCCATCTGCCGTTACAGCGCCGATGCCGCTGTGCAACTGTGCCGTCTTCCTGGCGGCCGCCGCCTCATCGGCCTAGGTCGCTCTTAGTCAGTTCTGTCCGTTGCAACCCATATGCACCGTGGGTGCACCGATGGTCGTAACCTTCCCGGCCAACTCTGAGGTCAGGACACCGGAAGCACGTTGAACTGCTCCCGGGTCACGAACTCAGGGGGTGTTTCTATGACCGGCCCGCAGCAGAAGACGCCCAGGCTCGCGTTCCGCGACGTGGCGACGACGAAGAGCGTCAGCACCCAGCTGGAAAGCCGTCCCGGCCTTGACGAAATCAGCGGACGAGCGCAGCGGGACGGGGTTGCCTTTTTCCTGCCCGCCTTCAACGAGGCAGCGAATCTGCGCAATATCGTCCCCCTGATCGTCGATTACTTCCTTGACCTGGCCTGCCCTTTCACGATCATCATCGTGGATGACGGCAGCACTGAGGACGACACCTTTGAGGCGGCCGAGCAACTAGCCGTCAACTACCCCGGATATGTCCAGGCCGTGCATCACAGCAGCAATAAAGGCTACGGCGCCGCTCTTCGGACCGGTTTCCGTGCTGCCCTGGATTCCGGGCATGGGTTGATCGGTTTTTGCGACGCCGACGGCCAGTTCGAAATCGCGAGCTTCGGAACGCTTCTCGCGGCGCTTGTCGACCATGAAGCGGACCTCGCATTCGGTTACCGTATCGCGCGGGCCGATTCGCTGAAGCGGCGCGTTATGGGACGTGCCTGGCACTGGCTTTCCGGCCTCGTCCTCGGCTCCAAGGCAGCTCGCGACATTGACTGTGGTTTCAAGGTCTTCACCCGGGCCGCCCTCGAAGACGTCGAGCCGCAGCTTAATGGCCGCTACGCCGCGGTATCACCGGAGATCCTCGCCCGGGCCATATCGGCTGGCTACACGATGGCCGAGGCCGGCGTTACGCATAAGGCGCGTAGCCATGGACGTCAGACCGGCTCCGACCTCAAGGTCGTCATTCTCTCCCTCACCTGCCTGTTCCGTCTCCGCCTGACGCTCAGAACGGAAAGGTGACATGGCAGCCAGTACATTGCAACGGCAGCCGTTGCCTGTTAATAATCATCACCGCAAGCCGGCGCAAGTCAAGCATGACTATACGGCCTGGGGCGTCGCGCTCGCCGCCACCGTCATATCGCTGGCCGCCTACGTCACCACCGTCCGTCTCCATGGCGTTCTGCTCTACGTGGACTCCGTCTCCCATCTGGAGATTGCGCGCCGGGTCGTCAGCAGCACAAGCCCGGGCCTCGCACAGCTCGGCTATGTCTGGCTGCCGCTGCCGCACCTGCTCATGCTGCCCTTGGTCTGGATCACCCCGCTCTACCAGAACGGCTTCGCCGGCAGCATCGTCTCCATGGCCGCATACGTGGCTACGGCGGTGCTGATCTACAAGATCGCATTCAGGCTCACCAGCAGGAAGTTCGCTGGTGTCGTGGCCGCGGGCGTCTTCGCGCTGAACGTCAACATGCTCTACATGCAGAGCACGCCGATGACCGAAGCACTGCTGTTCTGCACGCTGGCGGCCATGGTGTACTGCATCCAGCAGTGGGCCGACACAGACAAGTACCAGTACCTCGTCGCCGGGGCCGTCGCGGCCCTGTGCGGCACCCTGACCCGTTACGAGAGCTGGCCGGTGCTGGCCTGCCTGGCGATCGCGGTGGTCGTCATCGCCTGGCAGCGCAGGCAGCGCGACCTGACGCTGAAAATCCGCTGGACCGGCACGCTGGACCGCTTTATCGTTTTCGCGGTCATGGCCTTCGCCGGGATCGCGGCGTGGCTGATATGGAACTGGTCTATTTTCGGCTTTCCGCTGAACTTCCAGAACGGCGCCTATGCCAAACCGTCAAACTGGGTATCGAGCGGAGAGCCGTTCATCGGTAACTGGCTCATCGCGGCCAAGACCTACTGGTACGCGATGCTGGACAATGAGACGAGCCCGCTTCTCCTGCTCGCAGCGGCCGGGATGGTGTGCCTCATCGCGCGGGAGTGGTTCGTCAAGCGCACCGCGGCCCGCTCATTGCCAGTGCTATCGCTGCTTGTCATCGTGCCGTTCTTCATCGTGTCCCTGTATTCTGGCCAGCGGCCGCTGCACGTCCTGCAGATCAGCAACGACCTCTACAACGTGAGGTTCGGGCTGATAATGCTCGTGCCGACCGCCATCGGTATTGGCTACCTGGTGGGGACGTTGCAGCGGTTCAGGCCGGCTATGTATGTCGCGGGCGGTCTGGTGCTGGCCCTCGCGATCGGACTCGGTGCCAACCTGGTGCGGCACGACAACGTGGTGACCTATACGGCGGCGCGAGAAACCCTGTCGTCAGCGACGGTGGTCGAGCAGGAGCCGGTCGTCGCGTTCCTCAAGACGCACTACACCGGCGGCCTGGTGCTTATGGAGTCGTTCGGAAACGAGAACATTGCCTTTCAGGTCCCGTCTGATCAACTGGTCTACGAAGGCAGCTATCACCAGTGGCTGCCCTCGCTGCAGGATCCGGCGGGAAATCATATTGAGTGGATTATCGCCCGGTGCGGTAATGATCCTTCTCCGGACAAGGTCTGCACAGCTCTCGGCCACGCGCAGCTCAGCCACTACACGCTCGTTTACACGACCGCCGACCATGACTACCGGGTCTACCAGCTCAGGAAGTGAGCATACAGTGCACCGCTTGCATAAGCCGGAGACAGCAGCACGGCTTCTGAGCGCCGGCCAGCTGATGTTCGTCGTCGTCTTGATCCTGCTGGCCATCGCGGTCGCGGTGGTCTCCGGGCCGATACTCCTGCTCAAGGTGGCCGTCGGTCTGGCCATCGCGTTCTATATGGTTTTCGTGGGCTTCAAGTTTGCTGTCTGGTGCGCCGCCCCGAAATCAGCGGAGCCCCAGTGCCCTCTCCCGGCCGAAGACGACCCGGATCTGCCCCGGTACACCATCCTGGTGCCGCTCTACCGCGAAGCTAACATCCTCGTCGAGCTGGTGAAGGCGCTGTCGTGCCTGCGTTATCCGGCAGAGAAACTGCAGATCCTGCTCCTGCTGGAAAAGGACGACGATGAAACCCAGGCCGCTGCGGCGGCCATGGACCTGCCGGCGCAGTTCCAGGTGCTGACCGCACCCGACGCGGGGCCGCGCACCAAGCCGAAGGCATGCAACTTCGCGTATAGCCACGCCACCGGCGCGATAGTGACGATCTTCGATGCCGAGGACCGCCCCGAACCAGATCAACTGCTCAAGGCGGTCGCCGGTTTCCGGGCGATCCCGGCGGGTGCCCCGCGGGTCGGATGCCTCCAGGCGAAGCTCGTCTTCTGGAACCCGCGCGGAAGCTGGATCAGCTCGTTCTACTGGGCCGAGTACGTGACCCACTTCCAGTGGGTGCTGGCCGGCCTGGCCCGGCTGGGGCTCATCCCTCCGCTCGGCGGCACGAGTAATCATTTCAGCCGCGATGCGCTCGAAGCCGTCTCCCGGGCGAACGGCCGGTGGGAATTCACCGATGGTGATGGTGGCCTCGTCACCATGCGCGGCCCCTGGGACCCGTACAACGTCACCGAGGATGCCGACCTGGCGTTCCGGCTGGCGATGGCGGGCTACCAGATCGGGATGCTCGATTCGATCACCTACGAAGAGGCGCCCGACACCGCCCACGTGGCCAAGAACCAGAGAAGCAGGTGGCTCCAGGGATTCGCGCAGACCGGCCTGGTCCACACCCGGCATCCCCTCCGGCTGATGCGATCGGTCGGTCCGCTGCGCTATCTGGCCTTCGTGCTGTTCATGCTGGGGACGCCTGTCTCCCTGCTGCTGAACCCGCTGATGTGGGGCGCCACGATCCTGTACGTCGTCTCCCGCCTGGACGCGCTCACCGCGGTATCCGCCTTCATCGAAGGGCTCTTCCCCACGCCCGTGTTCTACGCGGGCGTCTTGGTGGCCGTGGCCGGCAATGCTGTTCTGTTCGGTCAGAAGCTCATTACGCCACTGCGGCAGCAACAGCGGTCCGAGCTGGCCTCCGCGGGTGCCGGGCTCCCGCTCGCGAATTACCTGTACCAGCAGGAATACGGCCTGACGTTCCGGCTGCTGTTCACCCCCCTCTGGTGGGCGTTTACCTCCGTATCGGCCTATCGGGCCCTGCGGAAGCTGCTCATCCGGACCCAGCGGTCGTCGTGGGACAAGACACCGCACGGTCACGAACTCGCCACCGAGACCGAGCTCACCGGCCAAGACCGGCTGGTGCTCGCCGGATCGGCCGTCTAGGCGCCCAGCGCTCACCCGGCCCCGCCCACGGCGATCAGCGCGACGCAGGCCCCCGCCAGCGCCAGCCCGGCCAGCCGCAGCCCGGTCAGCCGCTCGCCGAGCACGGTCCGGGCCAGCACGATGGTCACCGCCGGGTAGAGCGAGGTGAGCACCGCGGTCACCGCCAGGAAACCCTCGTGCGTGGCGAGGAAGTACAAGAT
The DNA here is from genome assembly GCA_003161205.1 of Actinomycetota bacterium. Next base: position 5,931 of record PMOU01000559.1, read on the forward strand.
CGTGCCCAATGCCCCCGTCGCTCCGGTGATCACCGCCAGCCAGCGCGGCCACCCCCGGGGCAGCCGGATGTTTCCGGTGGCCGCGGCCACGCCGAACGCCGCCGCCAGTTCCGTCGCCGACGCGGCCGCGACCGGCCACAGCCCGCTCCCAGATCCGGCCCGGTCGAGCCCGATGAACAGCAGCGCGAAACCCGCTCCCGCGACCAGCCCCCCGAACACCCCGGCCGCCGGCCGTCCCGCCGCGTCCGCCCCCGGCGAATTCTCCACGCCCCCCGCGTCGCCTGCGTCCCCCGCGTCGCGGCCCGCGCTGGCCGCGCTCGCGGACACCCCGACGATGGCCGGCAGGGCCAGGACGATCCCGGTCATGGCCAGCGTCGTCGGCCGTTCGCCGAACAGCAGTCCGGCCAGCACGGAGAATCCCGCGGCGCCCACCGCGCTCAGCGGCCCGGCCACGCTGAACGCTGCCTGCCGGAACCCGAAGTACAGGGCCAGGCCGCCCGCGGTACCGCCCAGCCCGGCCCCGGCGCCCCAGGCCAGCGCGCTTGCCGACGGCGGGTGACTGACCGCAAACGGCAAGGCCGCCGCCACGACCAGCGTGCTGGCCAGCGAGGCGAGCAGGGTCACCTGGATGATCCCGGCCCGGCGCGAGGCGAGCCCGGCGGCGAAATCCGAGCCACCGTAACCGATCGCGGACGCCAGAGCCAGAACGACCGCTAGCATGCCGGACGATCAGGCACCGGTGCCCGTCATGACGTAGGCGGACCGGCGGGCCCGGCGGGTACGGGCCCAGTACTCGAAGCTGAAGCCCGGCCACAGGGCCCGGTTGACGCCGTCGGCGTCGAGATACCAGCTGTGGCATCCGCTCCACACTGAGCGTCGCAGCCGCCGCTGCAGGCCGCGGTTGTAGCGCTGCAGGACGGGTTCGCGGACCTCGATCGCGTCGGCCTTGGCCCGGGCCAGCATCTGCAGGCAGCTCATGACGTGCTGGATCTGGCTCTCGATCATGAAGACGGCCGAGGTGTGTCCCGTCCCGGTGTTCGGGCCGAGCAGCATGAAGAAGTTCGGCAGCCCGGCCACGGTGATGCCCTGGTAGGCCTCCAGCGTCTCCAGCGTGAGCTTGCGGCCGTCGCGGCCGGTCACGTTGAGCGCGGTGACGGACTCGACCACGTCGAAGCCGGTGGCGTAGATGANNTCGGTGATCAGGTCGACGTTCGGCCGCTGCAGCGCCGGATAGTAATCCGAGGAGAACAGGATCCGCTTGCAGCCGATGGTGTAGTCCGGTGTGACGGCCGCGCGCAGCGCGGGGTCGGCGATCTGCCGCTCGATGTGCCGCCTGCCCAGCTGCTCCAACGGCGCCATCAGCTTCGGGTGCACCGCGAAGCCGAGCCCCCGGGCCTCCATCATCAGGTAGATGGCGTCGCGAGACACGCGGGCGACCGCGGGGAGGGCCTCGAGCCTCTCGCGCATCCGGGCCGGAATCGGGACGTCAGGCCGGGGATGAACCCACGGGGGCGTGCGCTGGAACACCTCGAGGTGCCCGGCCTGCCTGGCGATCCTGGGGATGAACTGGACCGCGGACGCTCCGGTGCCGATCACCGCGACCCGTTTGCCCGTCAGGTCAACGGAACGATCCCACTGCGCCGAGTGGAACGAAGGCCCGCTGAACCGCGGCGCCCCCGGGATATCCGGGTAGGACGGAACGTGCAGCGCCCCCGCCGCCGATACCACCGCCCGCGCCCGATACTCCTCCGCCAGCCCCGCTCCAGAGTCCCGCCCGTCCCCAGCGTCGCGCCCGTCCCCGGAGTCGCGCCCGTCCCCGGAGTCTCGCCCGTCCCCGGAGCTCTGGCTGGTCGCGATGTTCCAGCGCCGTGCACCGTCGTCCCAGTCCATGTGCTCGACCGTGCACCCGTAGCGGATGTGCTCCTCCACGCCGTACTTGCGGACGCACATCCGCAGGTACTCCCAGATCTCCGGCTGCGGCGCGAACAGCCTGCTCCAGGACGGGTTCAGCTCGAAGGAGTAGGAGTACAGCGGCGACGGCACGTCGCAGGCGCAGCCCGGGTACCGGTTATGGTGCCAGGTCCCGCCGAGATCGCCGCTCTTCTCCAGCACCACGAAGTCGTCGAAGCCCGCCTTCTTCAGCGCGATCGCCATTCCGATCCCGCCGAATCCGGCACCGACAATCACGATCCCAGGCATGTCTGGACGATAACCCAGGACCGCCCGCCTGGCCATGCCGCGCTCCCTGGGTCACTATCCCGCCGCCCGCGCCCGTGTCCTCGCGGCTTCTCCGCTAACCCGCCCAGCGACACGAATAACACCCGTCACTCTATTCGATTATTCGATTTAAGGTTGATAAACTAGAAAAAATTAGCTATTATGTTCTAGTAACCCCTTAAATTCAAGATCATTTCTCCGAACGGGCGGTAGTGCGTGACCCAAGGACCGGTTTCCCCAGACCCCGGGCAGGACGATGACACTGCCCGGCGCGCTGGCGACCCCGCCGGTTCCCCGTCTGCCGGTTC
>PMOU01000475.1 GCA_003161205.1 Actinomycetota bacterium
CGGTCAGGAAGCGCTCGGCGCGGTCGATGTCGGACTCGGTCACCAGGACGTAGCGTCCGAGCCGGTGGACCAGCGGCTTGCCGCCGAGGCGGCCGACCCAGTACGAGGTGTAGGACCCGGCCAGTTCGGCCAGCGAGCCGACGATGATGACCAGGGCGAGGTGCAGATTGCCGTGGCAGGCGAGCACTCCGGCGAAGCCGAACGTGATCTCGGACGAGATCGGAATGCACGCCGCCTCAAGGAAGCCGAACAAGATCAGGGCAGCGTAGCCCGCCGAGGTAAGGAAGCTCTCCATGGCTGCTGTTGTACCGCATCCGCGGCACTCCCCGGTGCATCTTCGTGCCGCCTTCATCCTCCAGGATGTCTAGAGTGGGGTCAGGCTTCCAGCTCAAGGAGTAATCCCCCATGCCTATCGCGACCCCAGAGGTCTACGCGCAGATGCTCGACGACGCCAAGCAGCACGGCTTCGCCTACCCCGCCATCAACGTCACCTCGAGCCAGACCCTCAACGCCGCGCTGCGCGGCTTCGCCGACGCGGGCAGCGACGGCATCGTCCAGATCTCGACCGGCGGCGCGGAGTACCTGTCCGGGGCGGTCAAGGACATGGTCACCGGCGCGGTCGCGCTGGCCGAGTTCGCGCACGTGGTCGCGGACAAGTTCCCGGTCAACATCGCGCTGCACACCGACCACTGCCCGAAAGACAAGCTCGACGGGTACATGCGCCCGCTGGTGGCGATCTCGAAGGAGCGCGTCCAGCGCGGCCAGCAGCCGCTGTTCCAGTCCCACATGTGGGACGGCTCCGCGGTCCCGCTGAAGGAGAACCTGCAGATCGCCGCGGAGCTGCTGGAACAGTGCGCGGCCGCCCGCATCATCATGGAGATGGAGATCGGGGTCGTCGGCGGCGAGGAAGACGGCGTCGTCGGCGAGATGAACGAGAAGCTGTACAGCACGCCGGACGACGCGCTGGCCACGGCCGAGGCGCTCGGGCTCGGTGAGCGGGGCCGGTACATCCTGGCCGCGACGTTCGGCAACGTGCACGGGGTCTACAAGCCGGGGCACGTCAAGCTCCGGCCGACCGTGCTGAAGGAAATCCAGGACGTGGTGGGCCAGAAGTACGGCCGGGACAAGCCGTTCGACCTGGTCTTCCACGGCGGTTCCGGGTCGGCGCTCGAGGAGATCAGGGAAGCGATCTCCTACGGCGTGGTCAAGATGAACGTCGACACCGACGCCCAGTACGCGTTCACCCGGCCCGTCGCGGGCCACATGTTCGCCAACTACGACGGCGTGCTCAAGGTCGACGGCGACGTCGGTAACAAGAAGCAGTACGACCCGCGCAGCTGGGGCAAGGCGGCCGAGACCGGCATGGCCGCGCGCATTACCCACGCTTGCGAAGACCTGCTGGCCACCGGCCACCACCTCAGCTNNACGTGATCACCGCGTACGCCTACGCCCGGACCGGCTATCACCGCGGCCTGGACCAGCTGCGCCGGTCGGGCTGGAAGGGACACGGCCCGATCCCGTGGGAGCACGAGCCGAACCGCGGTTTCCTGCGCTGCCTGTACATCCTGGGCCGCGCCGCCGCCGCGATCGGCGAGGACGACGAGGCCGCCAGGTGCGAGGAGTTCCTGCAGGACAGCAGCGCCACGGCGGCGGCCGCGCTGGCCACCGAACTGCCCGTCAGCTAGCCGTAACAGGGCGCCGGCGCAGACATAACGGGGTGATTGCGGCTTGGTTACCTGCTGGTATTACGGGTAATCTCAGAACGCAAGAGCCCCTGCCGCGCTTGCGCCCGAGCGGGGGCTTCATTATGCCAGGTCAGGTTGGTCCCACGGAAGTCAAGGGCGCGCCGTGAGGGTCTAGCCGGAACCTGCGCCAGCGAGGAGGATACGCCAATGCCCGCCATCGTGCTTGTGGGCGCCCAGTGGGGCGACGAGGGCAAGGGCAAGGCCACCGACCTGCTCGGTGACCGGGTGGACTACGTGGTCAGGTACCAGGGCGGGAACAACGCCGGCCACACGGTCGTCATCGGCGAGGAGAGCTACGCCCTGCACATGCTGCCGTCCGGCGTGCTGTCACCCGACGTCGTGCCGGTGATCGGCAACGGCGTGGTCATCGACCCGCAGGTGCTCCTCGCGGAGATCGACGACCTGGCCGCCCGCGGCGTGGACTGCGGCAAGCTGCTGGTCTCGGCGAACGCGCACCTGATCATGCCCTACCACCGGGCCCTGGACAAGGTCACCGAACGCTATCTGGGCAGCTCGCGGATCGGCACCACCGGCCGCGGCATCGGCCCGGCCTACGCCGACAAGATCGCCCGGGTGGGAATCCGCGTCCAGGACCTGTTCGATCCCGGCATCTTGCGCAAGAAGCTCGAGCTCGTGCTGCGCGACAAGAACCAGGTGCTCAGCAAGGTCTACAACCGGCGCGGCATCGAGCCGCAGACGGTCGTCGAGGAGTACGAGCGCTACGCCGAACGGATCCGGCCCTACGTGGCCGACACCGGGCTCGTGCTCGGCCGGGCCCTGGACCAGGGCAAGGTCGTGCTGCTCGAAGGCGCCCAGGCCACCATGCTCGACGTGGACCACGGCACCTACCCGTTCGTGACCTCCTCCTCGCCGACGGCGGGCGGCGCCTGCGCCGGGTCCGGCATCGGCCCGACCCGGATCTCGGCGGTCCTCGGCATCGTCAAGGCGTACACGACCCGGGTCGGCGAGGGCCCGTTCCCCACCGAACTCCGCGACGAGCAGGGCGAATGGCTGCGCAAGACCGGCTCGGAGTACGGCGTGACCACCGGCCGGGCGCGCCGCTGCGGCTGGTTCGACGCGGTCATCGCCCGGTACGCGACCCGGGTGAACGGCATCACCGGGTACTTCCTGACCAAGCTGGACGTGCTGTCCGGCCTGGCGAAGGTGCCGGTCTGCGTGGCCTACGAAGTGGACGGGAAACGGCAGGACGAGATCCCGGCGACCCAGACCGAGTTCCACCACGCGGTGCCGGTCTATGAGTACTTCGACGGCTGGGACGAGGACATCTCCAAGGCCAGCACGTTCGAGGACCTGCCGCCGAACGCCCGGGCCTACATCACGGCCGTGGAGGACATGATCGGCGCCCCGGTGGCCGCGGTCGGCGTGGGCCCCCGACGCGACCAGACGCTCCAGCTTCGCCCCCTCCTCCCGTGAGCGCGGCTGTCGTAGGGCCCGCGTAGGCTCGCGGCGTGCGCATACTCGTCATCGGGTCCGGGGGCCGCGAGCACGCGATCGTCCGGGCCCTGAGCCCCGATACCGACAGCCTGCACGCGGCGCCGGGCAATCCCGGCATCGCCGCGCTCGCCGACATCCATCCGGAGGTCGTGCCGGACCCGGCCGGGATCCTCGCGCTGGCCCGCAAGCTCAGCCCGGACCTGGTGGTGATCGGCCCGGAGGCGCCCCTGGTGGCCGGGGCGGCAGACGTTCTGCGCGAGAACGGGATCACCTGCTTCGGACCGGACGCGAGCGCCGCCATGATCGAGGGCTCGAAGGACTTCGCCAAGCAGGTCATGGCCGAGGCTGGGATCCCCACCGCGGCCTCGTTCACCTGCCGGACGCCCGAGCAGGCCGACGCGGCGCTGGCCGCGTTCGGGCCGCCCTACGTGGTGAAGGACGACGCCCTGGCGGCGGGCAAGGGCGTCCTGGTCACCGCCGACCTCGCCGCCGCCCGGGCGCACGCGCGGGCCTGCGGCACGGTCGTGATCGAAGAATTCCTCGACGGGCCCGAGGTCTCGCTGTTCGCGGTCACCGACGGCACCACCGCGGTCCCGCTGATGCCGGCCCAGGACTTCAAGCGCGCCCGGGACGGTGACCAGGGGCCGAACACCGGCGGCATGGGCGCCTACGCCCCGCTCCCCTGGGCCCCGGCCGACCTGGCCCAGCAGACGATGGACACGGTTATCTCCCCCGCGGTGGACGTCATGCGCCGCCGCGGCACGCCCTACCGCGGCCTGCTGTACGCCGGCCTGTCGCTGACCGCCGCCGGCCTTCGGGTGGTCGAGTTCAACGCCCGCTTCGGCGACCCGGAAACGCAGGTGGTGCTGGACCGGCTCGGCACCCCGCTGGCGCCGCTGCTGCACGCCGCCGCGGCCGGCGACCTGGCCCGCGCCGAGCCGCCCCGATGGCGCCCCGGCGCCGCGGTGACCGTGGTCATCGCCGCGCAGGGCTATCCGGAAAACCCAGTCAAGGGCGACAAGATCACAATCGAAGATGCTGAACGGGCACTGGTACCAGCGCCCGTTCAGAATAATTATGTCTTGCAGGCGGGGACCGCTACCGACGCGGACGGTGACCTGGTCTCGGCGGGCGGGCGGGTGCTGAACGTGGTCGGCTCCGGCGCCGACGTCGCGGCCGCGCGCGCCGCGGCCTACGAGCTGGCGGCCACGGTGTCCTTCCGGGGCGGCTGGTACCGGCGGGACATCGCGGCACGGCTGTGACTGATACGGAGGGGCTTTGATCGAGCGGTACACGCTGCCTGAGATGGGACGGATCTGGAGCGACGCGCACAAGTACGAGCTGTGGTGCCGGGTGGAGGTGCTCGTGCTCGAGGCGCACGCCCGGGCCGGGACGGTGCCCGCGGACAGCGTGGCGCCGGTGCGTTCGGCGCCGCCGCCGACGCCGGAAGCGGTGGCCGAGGTCGAGGCGGTGACCGAGCACGACGTGATCGCGTTCCTGACGGCGTGGGCGGACAACACCACGCCGCGTTCGGCCGCGGCCTACGTGCACTACGGGATGACGTCCTCTGACCTGCTGGACACCGCGCTCGCGCTGCAGCTCACCGAGGCGACCGACCTGCTGGTGGCCAAGGCCACCCGGCTGGTCGCGGTGCTGCGGGACCACGCGCTGGCGCACTCCGGGACGCTGCGGGCCGGGCGGACGCACGGCATCCACGCCGAGCCAGATGTGTGGGGCCACCGGGTCGCGGACTTCGCGTACGCGCTGGCGCGCAGCCGGGACCGGCTGGTGCGGGCCCGCGAGGCGGTGGCCGTGGGCACGCTGTCCGGGCCGGTCGGCAGCTACTCCAACATCGACCCGGCCATCGAGGCGGAGGTCATGCCGGCCCTCGGGCTGCGGGCCGCGGACGTGGCCACCCAGGTGGTGATGCGCGACGGCATTGCCGAATGGGTGAGCGCGCTGGCGATCCTGGTCACCGTGTGCGAGGCGGTGGCGCTGGAGGTCCGGCACGGCCAGCGGACCGAGGTGCGCGAGCTGATGGAGCCGTTCCGTTCCGGTCAGAAGGGCTCCTCGTCCATGCCGCACAAGAAGAACCCGATCCGGTCCGAGCGGATCGTCGGCCTGGCCCGGGTCATCCGCGGCTACGTGACGCCGGTGACCGAGGGCATCCCGCTGTGGCACGAGCGGGATATCTCACACTCTTCGGTCGAACGGATCGCGCTGCCCGACGCCGCCATCGGGACCGACTACCTGCTGCACCTGACGACCGGGCTGATGGAGGGGCTGACCGTCGACGCGGCGCGGATGCGGGCGAACCTGGACGCGACCGGGGGCCTGCTGTACTCCTCGGCGGTGCTGCTCGAGCTGGTGAGCGCCGGTCTGGCCCGCGAGGACGCGTACGCGCTGGTGCAGGCCGCGGCCATGGAAACGTGGGACAGCGGGACACCGTTCCGGGACACCTTGCGCAAGCAGGCGGCGACACGCGGGCAGCCGCTGCCCGAAGACCGGCTCGACGAGGCATTCCGCCCGGAACGGTACACAGAGCGGCTAGCTCCAGTATTCCAGCGCCTCACCCGGCTAAGCTGACACCCATGACTCAGGGACCCGAGACGAGTTACCGCGTGCGCGGCGGCGCTGCCCTGCACGGCACGGTTTTCGTGCAGGGCGCGAAGAACGCGGCGCTGAAGATGATCGCGGCGTCGTTGCTCACGGCCAACGGCCACACCGTGCTGCGCAACGTGCCGGCCATCGAGGACGTTCGCCGGGCGGTCGAGCTGGCCGAGGCGGTCGGCGCGGTGGTCGAATTCCACGAGCCGGAGCGGACGCTGGTCGTCGACGCGTCCAACCTGACCAGCCCGGTCCTCCCGGCCGAGATCGCCCGGANNGGTTCCGCAGCTCGGTGCTGTTCGTGCCGGCCCTGCTGCACCGGTTCGGCGAGGCGGTCATCGAGGGCGTCGGCGGCTGCAACCTCGGCAACAGGAACCTGGACTTCCACTACCGCGGCTTCGCCCGGCTCGGCGCCATCGTCGACGAGGGCGAGAGCGTCATCCGGATCAAGGCCGGCAAGCTGCAGGGCGCGCACCTGTACCTGGACACCCCGTCGCACACCGGCACCGAGAACCTGATCATGGCGGCGTCGCTGGCGCCGGGCAAGACCATCATCGACAACACCGCGCAGGAGCCCGAGGTCCTGGACGTCATCGCGTTCCTGACCAAGATGGGCGCGCGGATCACCGGCGGCGGCACCGGCTTCATCACCGTGCACGGCGTCGATGAGCTGACCGCGGTCGAGCACACGGTGATGGCGGACCGGATCGACGCGGGCGTGTTCGCGATGGCGGCGGCGATCACCGGCGGCGAGCTGAACCTGGTCGGCGCGTCGCTGGACACCTTCGGCGTGGTCCGGTGGAAGCTAGAGCAGATGGGGGTGGAGTTCGCCACCAACGGCGCGGTGGTCTCGGTCCGGCTGGACCGGCCGCTGCGCCCGATCAACGTCATCACCAGCCCTTATCCCGGGTTCGCCACCGACCTGCAATCCCCCATCATGGCGCTCGCGTGCCTGGCCGAGGGGGCCTCCTACATCCGCGAGACGATCTTCGACGGGCGCTACCTGCTGGTCGGCGAGCTGAACAAGATGGGCGCCAAGGTCGAGATGGACGGCAGCGCGGTCATCGTGCACGGGCCTTCGTCGTTCCACGGCGCGCCCGTGGTGGCGCACGACCTGCGCACCGGAATCGCGCTGGTGCTGGCGGGCCTGGCCGCCGAGGGAGAGACCCTGGTCACGCCCGGGTACCCGATCGACCGGGGGCACGCGGCCATCGCCCAGCGCTTCAACTCCCTCGGCGCGGACATCACGGCCGTGCCCGCGGACGGCTAGCCCTTTTCGCTCTTTCGCTACGCTGGTCACTCTTTCGCTACGCTGGCGGGATGCGGGTGCTCATCCTCGGTGGCACGCGGTTCATCGGCCGTCGGATCGCGGCGGACCTGGTGGCCCGCGGCGACGAGGTCACCGTGGTACACCGGGGCCAGACCGAGACGGCCGAACCCGATGGCTGCGCTCATGTGCACGCCGACCGGGCGGACCTGGCCGGGTTGTCCGGACGGCTGCTCGCCCTGCGCCCCGACGCCGTGATCGACACCCGCGCGCTGACCCAGGCGGACGCCGAGGCCGTGCTGCCGCACCTGCCGGACGCCCACCTGGTGCTGCTATCGAGCATCGACGTGTACCGGGCTTATGAGCTGATCCTGGCCGGACAAGGCGGCGAGCCCGTGCCGATCAGCGAAGACTCGCCCGTTCGCGCAGGCCGCTACCCGCTGCGCGACCTGCTCCCGGGTCTCGGCGAGCATTACGACAAGCTCGACGTGGAACCCGGGTACCTCGCCCGCGGCGGCACCGCGCTCCGGCTGGCGATGATCTACGGCGAGCACGACGGGCAGCGCCGCGAGGAGTTCATCTTGCGCCGGGTCCGGGCCGGCCGGCGCCGCATCCCGGTCGGCGCGGGCACCAGCCTCGATACCCGCGGTTACGTGGGCGACGTGGCCTCGGCCGTGCTGGCCGCGCTGGACCACCCGGCCGCCGCGGCCGGGGAGGTGTTCAACGTCGGCGACCTGCGCACCGACACCGTCCGGGATTACGCGCGGCGCATCCTGGCCGCGGCCGGGTCCGAGGCGGACCTGGTCACCGTGCCTGAGGACGTCGTGCCCGAGGACATGGAAGCCACCAAGAGCATGGCCCAGCATTTCCTGGTCGACAGCCGCAAGGCGACGGACCGGCTCGGCTGGCATCCCACCGACCCGGCGCTGACCATCCCGGTCTCGGTGCGCTGGCACCTGGCCCACCCTCCGGAGGAACCCGACCAGGACTTCTCCCCCGACGACCGCGCCCTGGCCGCCGCCAGCTGAGCCCGGCTGCGGTTAGCCCGGNNGCCCGGCTGCGGGCCGATCACAGCTGCGGGCTCAGCCGGCACCGGCCTGAGCATGTCTTCAGCCACGCTGGTCCCACCAATCCCGTTTCGCCAAGGTGCCCGCGAAGATCTTGGTTGATTTAGGCTTGTTGGTTGCCTGAGTGCGTCATAGCACCCCAAATCGACCAACGAGCCCAAATCAACCACGCAAATCCTGGATTTACCGCAGGAACGGGGGCCCGTGACGGGTCAGGTGTTGCGTAGGGGCGCGACGGGTCAAGTGTTGCGGTAGGGGAAGGTACGGGCTACGGCCAGGAAGGCGTCGTTGGCCTCGGCGTCGCCGATGCTGACCCGGGCGCCTTCGGCGCCGAATGGGCGCACCGCGATGCCCTCCGCCTCGCAGGCCGCGGCGAACGCCCCCGTGTGCTCGCCCAGCCGCAGCCAGACGAAGTTGGCCTCGGTCGGCGGCACCGTCCAGCCGTCGGCGACCAGCGCCTCGCGCACCCGCGTCCGCTCCTTGACGGTGAGCTCCACGCGTTCGAGCAGCTCGTCCTCGGCGGCCAGCGAGGCGATCGCGGCGGCCTGGGCGATGCTGTTCACGGTGAACGGCAGCATGGTGGACCGGACCGCGGCCGCCACCGGCTCGTGCGCGACCAGGAATCCGGCGCGCAGCCCGGCCAGGCCGTACGCCTTGGAGAAGGTACGCAGGACGGCGAGGTTCGGCCGGTCCCGGTACAGGTTCATGCCGTCGGGGACGGCTTCGTCGCGGATGTACTCGCGGTACGCCTCATCGAGCACGACCAGGCAATCGGACGGGACCCGATCGAGGAACTCCCCGAGCTCGGTCGCGTGAACCACGGTACCGGTCGGGTTGTTGGGGTTGCAGACGAAGATCAGCCTGGTGTGCGGGGTGATCGCGTCCGCCATCGCGGCTAGGTCGTGTGTCTCGGCCCGCAGCGGCACCCGGACGGATTGCGCCGCGGCCAGGTCAGCCAGCGTCGGGTACGCCTCGAACGAACGCCACGCATAGATCACCTCGGCCCCCGGCTCACCGACCGCCTCGAGGAGCTGCTGGGCGACGCCGACCGAGCCGCACCCGACGGCGACGTGCCGCGGCGGTACGCCGAACCGGTCGGCGATCGCCTGGATCAGCGCCTGCGCGCTGTTATCCGGGTACCGGTTGACCGTCCGTGCCGCCTCCGCGATGACATCGACCACCGAGGGCAGCGGCGTGAACGGGCATTCGTTCGACGAGAGCTTGTGCGTCCTCCCGGTGCCGCTGACCGGGGTCCGGCCCGGCTGGTACGCGGGGAAGCCGTCGAGCACCGAACGGAAACGTGGCGACGCGTCAGTCATCCCACCAGTCTGGCACCAGCGGTCAACCACGACAGCCACTGTGCGGCGTCAGGTCACAAACGGATGAACAGGCCGTGTACCGGGTAGTCCTACCGAACCGACTGCCGCCGGACCCCTCTCCCGCGGGTGCCGGGTCACGACCACCCCGGTGGTGGTGGTAAGAAGTCTCAGGCGCCCAAAAGGGATATGCCGGAGGAAAGGCGCAGATCAGTGGCCACGCGGAAGGCAACAGGCTTGCTCGAAAGAAGCGGCGGCCTGACTGACACATTCTGGTACTCGACTAAGCGGAAGCTGCTCGGGCCGCCGCTGGTCAACCAGGATCTCGGCGAGCAGCGGCTGTCCAAGCCGCTGGCGCTCGGCGTGCTGTCGCCGGACGGGATCTCGTCCTCCGCGTACGGTACCGAAGAGATCCTGATCGCGCTGCTGCCGATGGCCGGCCTGGCGGCGTTCACCCTGATCTTGCCGATGACGCTGGTCATCCTCTTCGTCATGGTGCTCGTGCTGCTGTCCTACCGCGAGATCGTCATGGTCTACATCCGGCCTGGCGGCTCCTACGTGGTGGCGCGGGAGAACTTCGGCCCGCGCATCGCCCAGGTCTGCGCGGTGGCGCTGCTGATCGACTACATCGTGACGGTGGCGGTGCAGACCGCGGCGGGGACGGCCGCGGTCGCCTCAGCCTTCCCCTCGATCGGCCCGTACAAGCTGGAGATCACGGTCGGCGTGGTCCTGCTGATGGCGTTCGGCAACCTGCGGGGTATCAAGGAAGCGGGCCGGGCCTTCGCGGTGCCGACCTACCTGTTCGCGGGCTCGGTCATCTTGATGATCGTGGTCGGGCTGATCCGCGCGGCGCTCGGCAACCTGCACCCGTACGACCCGCACACGCTGCACGGGACCTACACGATCGGCTCGGGCTCGGCCGGCCTGATGACCGGGGCCATGATCTTCATCCTGCTGAAGGCGTTCGCGAACGGCGGCGCGTCGCTGACCGGCATCGAGGCGGTGTCCGACGCCGTCGGCGCGTTCCGCCCCCCGGAGGGCCGCAACGCGCGGCGGGTCCTGATGATGGAGGGGGCGATCCTCGGCACCCTGGTGGCGGGTATCTCCTGGCTCGCCCACATCACGCACGCGACCCCGCGGTCGCTGGGCTACCCGACCGTGCTGGCGCAGGAGGCTCAGCTCGTCTTCGGCAGCACGATCTACGGGCACATCCTGTTCTACCTGGTGCAAGCCGCGACCTGCCTGATCCTGTACACCGGCGGNNTACGTGGCCGGCGACTCGTTCCTGCCCCGGTGGCTGCTCAAGCGCGGCCACCGGCTGGTGTTCTCCAACGCGATCGTCCTGCTGACCGTGGTGTCCATCGCGCTGCTGATCATCAAGGACGCCGACGTCAACAGCCTGGTCCCGCTGTACGCCATCGGGGTGTTCACGGCGTTCTCGATGGCCGGCTTCGGCATGGCGCGGTACCACAGCAGGCACCGGACGCCCGGCTGGCGGCGCCGGATGATCATCAACTTCTCGGCCGGCGTGCTCACCGTCATCGTGGTGGCCATCTTCGCCGTGGTGAAGTTCACCGAGGGTGCCTGGGTGGTCGTCGTCCTGTTCATCGTCCTGGTGCCGGCGCTGATCCGGCTCAACCGCGTGTACCAGGCCGAGACCGAGGTGCTCGAGACGATCAGCGAGAACCAGCCGCCGCCCCCGCCGCACTACAGCCGCCGCACCGTCTTCGTCTTCGTGGACAGCTTCGACCTGGCCACCCTGGCCGCGCTGCGGTACGCCCGGAGCATGCGGCCGACCACGATCCGCGCGGTGCACTTCGTCATCGACAGCGTTCGCGCCGACAAGCTCAGGGATAAGTGGACCCGGGCCGACCGCGGCGTCCCGCTCGACTTCATCGACGTCGCGGACCGCAGGCTGACCCGGGCCGCGGCCGAGCTGGTCGAGCGGGAGGCGGCCGATCCCCAGACGCATGTGACCGTCGTGCTACCCCGGCGCAGCTACTCCGCGCTGCTCGGCCGGCTCCTGCACGACCGCACCGCGGACAAGATTGCCGCCGTGGTGAGCCGCATCCCGCGATCCGCCGCCACCATCGTGCCCTACGACGTCGACAGCCGGGTGCGGGTGCTGCAGGAGCGCCAGGCCGCGGCGGCCAATGTCGACGCCGCCGAACAGCAGGTCACCTCCGCGGAGGTGGACGTGGCGGCCAAGCACAGCCCGACGGCGAAGGGTAACGGGAAACCACCCGCCACGGTGCATGGCCTGGTCAAGGAGCAGGGGCCAGGGGATACCAACCGCCAGCCGCTGGTCCGGCGCCGGCCGGGCGACCGCGAATCAGCCGTCGCGGTCACGCCCATCGGCGAGCTGGCCGGCCCGGGCCGGGCCGCGGTCGAAGGCCGGGTCCGCGTGGTGGAGATCAAGCCGGTGGAACGCAATTCCGTTCTGTCGTGTGAGATCTCCGACGGCACCGGTGAGCTGACCGCCATGTTCTACGGTCGTTCGCATATCCCGGGCCTGGTGTGCAGCGCCCGGGTCCGGCTGCGCGGCTCCGTCGGCATCCGGGCCGACGGGCACCCCGTCATGATCAACCCGGCCTACGAACTGCTCTTTCCCGCCGTCTGACCCGGTCGTTGCGCTGCCTGACGCGGCGGTCAGCTGCCTGGTTCATCGTTCGCGTCGGGCTTACTTCCCGGGACGACGAGCTCGTAGGCGGGATTGGTCATGACCGGAGCGCCGTTCTTGATGCCGACCGGACCCCGCAGCCGGACCTTGGCGCCGCACATCAGGCCGGGAATCCGGGACCGGCCGTAGAAGAGCGCGGTCAGGTCCCCGGTGGAATCGGAGATCTCGCAGGCCAGCACCGAGTTCCGTTCCACCGACCGGATCTCGAGGACCCGGACGCGACCCTCGACGGTGGCTTTGCCCGGCTGGCGAATGGAGCCAATAGGGGTGACCCCCAGCGGCGGCACCGGCCGGTCGTACCCGCCCGCGCCGGGCAGCGGCTCCAGCTTTTCCTCCCGTGGGGTGGCGGCCGCGATCGCCGCCGCGAGATCCTGCTGCCCTGGCGTCGGTCCGTCAGCAGGCGAGCCGTGCGGCGGGGTCACGGCGACCGGCGCGTTCCCGTCCCTGGCGGCGTGCCGCTCCTCCAGGATGCGCACCCGGTTCTGCACGTCGAAGGGGATAATGGTGGCCGCGGCGTTGGGCACCCGGCTGACCGCGCCGGCGATCTTGTCGGCCGTACGGTCGTGCAGGAACCGGCCAATCGGACGGAAGCTGCGCCGGGGCAAGATCGCGGTCACCTGGGTGCCTGCCGTCTCCGCCTCACGGCTGACCAGGTCGGCGGCGGCCCGGGTCAGCCGGCGGTCGGGGCAGTCGATGAACTCGAGCGACACGCCGCGATCAGGCAGCCAGGCGGCACGCAGCCGTTCCGCCTGCTGGGTGTCGATGACGAAGTGCACGGCCCGCACGATGGTGGGGCGCAGGCTCTTCGCGTACCGCAGCGCGGCCAGGGTGGCCAGGTCGAAGTCGTCCACGAACACGATCACCACCCGGCGGGTGTAATTCGGCTGGTTCTGCGGCACCCCGGAGGCGCGGCGCTCGCCGATGGTCTCAAGGACCCGGGCCTCGGCGCGGTATTCCCGGTTGAGCCGGATCAGCGCGAATACCAGGATCGGGCCTATGAACACGATCAGCCAGGCGCCCTCCTTGAACTTCACCACGGCGAAGATGATCACGACGAGGGCCGTGTACAAGCCGCCGATCGAGTTGATCGCCAGCTTGCGCCGCCAGCCGGGCTCCCTGGTCCGCAGGTGATACCTGGCCATGCCGAAGCCGGCCATGGTGAACCCGGTGAACACGCC
>PMOU01000247.1 GCA_003161205.1 Actinomycetota bacterium
AGATCCGCAAGCTGCACGGCGGCCGGCGGATCGAGAACATCGACGAGGTCGTGCACATCGGCGACAAGATCCAGGTCGAGATCCGCGAGATCGACGACCGCGGCAAGCTGTCGCTCGTTCCGGTCGAGGTGGTCGAGCGCGAGGCGGCGGGCGAGGACCTGTCCGGCGGCGAGTCCCGCGAGCGTTCCTCCAGCGGGGCCCGGGATCGCGGTCCCAGTGACCGGGGCGGCGATCGCGACGGGCCCGACAGCCATCGCCGGACCCGGCAACGCACTCGCGGGCATCACGAGTAGATGACCACCGAACGATCACATGGTGTCAGCCGCACGGTCCTTCCGGGCGGGCTGCGGGTAGTTACCGAGTTCCTGCCCGCGGTCCGGTCGGTCGCGCTCGGCATCTGGGTAGGCGTCGGGTCCCGTGACGAGGATGAAACGCACGCGGGCGCGACGCACTACCTGGAGCACCTGCTGTTCAAGGGCACCAAGCGGCGGACCGCGCTGGAGATCTCATCGGAGATGGACGCGGTCGGCGGCGAGATGAACGCCTTCACCGCGAAGGAGTACACGTGCTACTACGCGCGGGTGCTCGACGCGGACTTGCCGCTGGCCGTGGACATCTTGTCGGACATGGTGACCAGTTCGCTGATCACGCCGAAGGACGTGGACGCCGAGCGCAACGTGGTGCTGGAAGAGATCGCGATGAACGAGGATGATCCCTCGGACACCGTGCACGAGGCGTTCACCGCGAAGTTGTTCGGCGACACCCCGCTCGGCCGTCCGATCCTGGGCACCACCGATTCGATCAACAAGATCACCNNCAGATCTTCGAGCACTACCAGGCCCGGTATACCCCCGAGCACCTGGTGGTGGCCGCGGCGGGCAACCTCGACCACGGCACGGTGGTGGAACTGGTGCGGCAGGCCTTCGGCCCGGCGCTGGACGCCTCGGCCGAGCCCGCTTCGCCCCGGCTGAGCGGAAGCCACGCGATAGATGCGGCCGGCGTGGGCACCACGCTGGTCTCCCGCAGCATCGAGCAGGCCAACCTCGTGCTCGGCTGCGAGGCCCTGGCCAGGACCGACGACCGCAGGTTCGCGCTCGGCGTGCTGAACGCCGCGTTCGGCGGCGGCATGTCATCCCGGCTGTTCCAGGAAGTGCGGGAAAAGCGCGGCCTGGCGTACTCGGTGTACAGTTTCGCGGGGCAGCACGCCGACACCGGCATGTGGGGCATCTACGTCGGCTGCCTGCCGTCCAAGGCCGATGACGTGCTCGCCATCTGCGCCGAGGAGATCACCCGGGTGGTCGAAGGCGGCCTGACCGATGCCGAGCTTGACCGCGGCAAGGGCCAGGTGCGCGGCTCGATCGTGCTGGGCCTGGAGGACCCGTCCTCCCGGATGAGCCGGCTCGGCAAATCCGAGCTGGTCTACCCCAGGCTAGAGCCGGTCGAGGAGGTGATCGCCTCGATCGACGCCGTGACCCACGACGACATCCGCGCGGTCGCCGCCGATATCCTCACCCGCCCCAAGGCCCTGGCCGTCGTCGGCCCCTTCGACGACGCCAGCGCGTTCGGAGTCTGAACTCAAGGATCGTGGACATCTACCCGTGCCATAGCGCGGTAGATGTCCACGATCATTAGATTCACCCGGAGGACAGTCATGACGAAGGTCGGGGTGGTCGGGGCACGGGGGCGAATGGGGCGTGAGGTGGTCCGGGTGGTCGGTGAGACCCCGGACTTGGACGTCGCCGCCGAGGTCGACCAGGGTGACGACCTGGACGCGCTGTCCGGGTGTGACGTCATCGTCGACTTCACTCATCCCGGCGTGGTCATGGAGAACCTGCGCTGGTGCGTAGCGCACGACCTGGACGTGGTCGTCGGGACGTCGGGTTTTGCCGAGGACCGGCTGGACGAGGTCCGCGGCTGGCTGGCCGGTCACCCCGACGTGCATGCCCTCGTCGTGCCGAACTTCTCTGTCGGCGCCATCTTGATGATGCGCTTTGCCGCGCAGGCGGCGCGGTTCTTCGACTCCGCCGAGGTGATCGAACTGCACCACGCCGCCAAGGCGGACGCCCCGTCGGGAACGGCGCTGCGGACCGCGTCCTTGATCGGCGCGGCCCGCGCGGCGGCCGGTCTCGGCGCGCCGCCGGACGCCACCGCGTCGTCCCTGCCCGGCGCGCGCGGCGCCACCGTCGATGACGTGCACGTGCACTCAGTCCGGGTCGCGGGCCTCATGGCGCACCAGGAGGTGCTGTTCGGCGGGACCGGGGAAACGCTGACGATCAGGCACGACTCGCTCGACCGGGCGTCGTTCATGCCGGGCGTGCTGCTCGCCGTCCGGCGAATCGGCTCCCTGCCGCCCGGCCTCACCGTGGGCCTGGAAGGACTGCTCGGACTGGAGTAAAAGCGGTACCGTCAGAGCTATGTGCCGGAGCATCAAGACCCTTCGCCCGCCCTACGCCGAGCAGGTAACCGACGAGGATATCCGCGCCGCCGCGCTGCAGTACGTGCGGAAGATCAGCGGATTCCGTGCGCCCGCCGGGCACAACGCCGAGGCGTTCGGCCACGCGGTCGACGCCATAGCGATTGCCACCGCGGCGCTGCTGGACCACCTCGAGGTCAGGACACCCCAGCGCCAGTAAGCCTGGCCGCCGCCGCCGGGTGGCCGACGGCCGCTCGGCTCACGGCTGGGCCTGCGGAAGGTAGACCGGCGCACCTGCCGCGCGGTTGCGCAGCGCCGCGGTCACCCGCGCGGTGATGAACGGCGGCAGGTAGCTGGCCAGCTCGCCGGGCGGCACGAACCGGTACTCGTCGAGTTCTTCGTGCTGCAGCACGATGGGCGCGTCGTCGTCGAGTTCACCGCCGTCGAAGACGAAGTGCACGATCGGCCGGGGCCGGAGGCCATCCGGCGGCGTCCAGTCGACGGCGAGCAGCGCTCCCGGGGTGATCTGGAGGCCGAGTTCTTCCGCGACTTCGCGCCGGCAGCCGGCGTGCGGCGGCTCGCCGTGCTCGAGAAGCCCCCCCGGCAGCGACCAGTGATCCCGGTAGTTCGGCTTGACCAGCAGGACCCGGCCGGCCCGGTTGGTGAAGAGCGCGGCCGCGGCGCCGAACATGGTGGCCAGCGTCGCGTACCACGCGACTTCATCGGCGCGTGAGTAGCGGATCCGGGCGGGTATGTGGGCGGGGGCATAGGCGGGGCCCAGCGCCGTGCTGGCGGGGTCCGGGCTGTCGGGCACGACACGACCATATCCGGGTGGGGGCGACGTGAGGTGACCGTACCGGTAGCCTGAGCGCATGCACGCACCGGGTGACGACGTTTCTGTGGTCGATACTGACGAAAGCCGGGTGGAGGTGTATGTCACCACCGACACCTCGGCCGCGCCGCACAAGGCCGATGAGGCCAAGCTGTACGTCATGTACGACGCGGCCAATCCTGACGGTGACAAGCTTTACTTCACCGAGGCGGAGTGGGATGCGTTCGTGCTCGGCGTCAAGGACGGCGAGTTCGACCTCGACGAGTCGGGCAACCTGCCCTAACGTCCTGCCCTCTCCCTGCCTGACTCGCTGCCCCTACTTAGTCACCGGCTTGTTCGGGCCGCCCGGGTTGATCTGCTGCGTCGGGCCGAACACCGCCGACTTCGGCAGCCCCAGGGCCGAGGCCATGTCGGCCTCCAGGTGCGGCGCGGCGCTGGCCGCCGCACCCATCACCATCGTGTACTTGCTCTTCCCGGCCGCGTTGACGCGCACATTCTGGCACCCGCTGGCGCCGTAGGTGAACGTGGCGAGGGCCCGGTGGCCGTCGTAGAACGTGCCCGTGTACGCAAGCCCGAAGGCGATCGGGCAGTGGACTGGCGTTTTCACCGAGTACGGATGAGCCACGGCCGCGCAGAGGTCGCTGAAGAGGGCACGCACCAGGGCGGTCTTGCCCTGCGTGGTGACGGCCGCGCCGGCCCGTACCGGCTCGACCGTGTCCAGGCTCCGGTGGATGGTGACCGTGGTCGCCTGGTCGACGCTGGCACAGCCGACCGCCGGGGCTGGCGCGGCCTGCACCGAGGCCGGGGTCGTCGCCACCGCAGACCCGCACCCGGCTACCGCCGCGCACAGCAGTCCTGCTACGGCAATTCCGCGAAGTTGAAGTGAGGACATCATGCAGCTTCGACGCACCGCGTGCGTCATCCGTTCCATCGCGTATCCGCAGAGTGTCGAGAGCAGTTTCACGTGTGACGAGAACAGTCTCAGGAACACTCTCAGAAGGCGCCTGCCGCTATGGCGGTACC
Source organism: Actinomycetota bacterium (assembly GCA_003161205.1). Next base: position 4,269 of record PMOU01000247.1, read on the forward strand.
TACCGCGATGAGCATCGCGGACGCTATCAGTTCACTCCGGTCGCCCGTCACGATCCCGATTCGTGCGCCCAGCTCCAGGCCGGCCAGGGACATGGCCACGCTGACGGTGCCGAACACCACCGCGGCCACCGGCAGACTGGTGTGATAAGCGCCCAGGACAAACCCGGCCGC
>PMOU01000611.1 GCA_003161205.1 Actinomycetota bacterium
GCTCCGTCAGCTGGCTGCCGATGGTGAACGACGGGTCCAGGTTGGACATGGGTTCCTGAGGGATATAGGCGATGCGCCCGCCCCGTATGTCCCGCATCTTCGCGCTGGGCACCCGGCTGAGATCTTCCCCGTCCAACCGGATGGATCCCGCCAGGATCTCCCCTCCGGCGGGCAGCAGGCGCAGCACCGACCAGGCGGTCTGGGTCTTGCCTGAGCCCGATTCGCCGATCAGGCCGTGCACCTCCCCGCGCCGGATGTCCAGTGACACGTTGTCGACCACGCGGGTCACCGAACCGTCCGCCTGCGGATATCCGACGGCCAGGTCCTCGATGTCCAGCAGCAGCGGCGCGGGCTCGGCCGAGGTCGGCTCGGCGTGGACGATCGTGTCGTTCTCCGGCCGCACCGGGTCGGCGGCCGTCACCTCGGCGGCGGTCGCGGCGGCGGCGGTGACCGCGGCGGCCCGGCGGCGGCGCCGCGGCCGGGTGCTCTGTTCGAGTTCGTCGCGCAGTGCGTTGGCGAACAAGGTGAGCGCGACGCCCGTGATGACGACCGCCAGTCCCGGCCAGATCACCAGCTGAGGGTCGCGGTACAAGTTGGTGAAGCCGTCGTTGAGCATGTTGCCCCAGGTGGGAATGCTCTGGTCGCCGAAGCCGAGGAAGTCGAGTCCGACCTGGACCGCGATGGCGATGCCGAAGACGATCGAGGCTTGCAAGATGATCGGCGCCCGGACCACGGTCAGGATGTGCCGGGCGATGATCCGCAGGTCGCTTACGCCCGAGACCCGGGCGGCGTCGACGAACAGCTCGTTGCGCACCCCGGACACCGCCGCGAAGACCAGGCGGTAAAAGGCCGGAACCAGCAGTACCCCGAAGATGATCATGACGGTCCACAGCGACGGGCCCAGCACTGACCTGGCCGCCAGGAGGACGACGATGCCGGGCAGCGCCATCAGCAACGTAGTGACCCAGGAGGCCGCCGACTCGAACCACTTGCCGTAGTACCCGGCCACCAGCCCGCTGGCGATGCCCAGGACGGCCGCGACCACGGTCGCCAGCAGCGCTCCGGCCAGGGTGTACCGGCCGCCGTACAGCAGCCGGGACCACACGTCGCGTCCCGCTCCGTCGGTGCCGAGCAGATGTCCCGCGCCCGGTCCCTGCAGGATGCTCAGAACCGAGACGGCGTTCGGGTTATAGGACGTGAGCAGCGGAGCGCAGATGACCGCCAGGACGATGAGCACCAGGACGGACAGTGCCGCTATCCCCAGGGGATTCTTCAGGAACCGGCGGGCGAGATGGCTGCGCGCCGCGCGCATGTCGGACGTGACATCGGGAGCCAGGACCGTGGTGGTGACAGCTGCTTCGGTCATGATATTCGCGCCTTCGGGTTCAGGAATCCTTGCAGGAGGTCGATGGCCAGGTTGACCAGGATGACGATCACCCCGATGGCCACGACCAGGCCCATGACCAGGGGTACGTCGCCCTCGGACGTGGCGAGGACGGCAATCTGGCCCAGGCCCGGGATGCCGAAGACTTCTTCGATGATCACGGCGCCGCCGAGGAGGCCGACGAAGGAGAGCGCCAGGACGGACAGCGCAGGCCCCCCGGCGTTCCGCAGGACGTGCTTGAACAAGACGCTCCGCTCGGAGACGCCGCGACTGCGCAGGGTCCGGACCCAGTCCTGGCGCAGCGCTTCGATGACGGAGCTGCGTACCTGCTGGGCGACTCCGGCTATCAGGCCGATCGACAGGGCGATGATCGGGAGGGTCACGGTCCTGAGCCAGCCGCCGAAGTAGTAGGTCATATGGACGTAACCGGTCGGCTTGAACCAGTGCAGTTCCAGCGCGAAGATCCGCACCAGGAACACGGCGATGAGGAACCCGGGCACGGCGAACCCGAGCACGGAGAACACCTGGATGATCCGGTCCACCCAGCCACCGCGCAGGGCGGCCCAGACCCCGAGCACGGCCGAGAGCACGGCGCTCACGATGACGGCGCCGAAGACCAGGGTCAGGGTGACTTGCAGCCGGGTGAGGATAGCCGTGGTAACAGACTGGCTGGTGAACCACGAGCTGCCGAAGTTACCCGTCAGGGCGTGCCCGAGCCAGGTGAAGTACCGGGAGATCAGCGGGCTGTTCAGGCCCAGCTGCTGATTCTTGAGCGCGACGGTCGCCTGGGTCGCGGTCGGTCCGAGAATCGTCCGGCCGACGTCGCCGGCGGCCGCGTACAGCAGCAGGTAGGCCAGGGTGACGATGACAAAGAGCAGGACCACTCCGTACAGCAGGCGCCGCACCGTGAAGGTCAGCATCATGACTCCTTCGGCTTGATGTTCCAGAGGTAGGGCACCGCGTTGCCGGCCTGTACCACGACGCTGGTGTGGCTGTCCGCGACGAAACTGGACTGCGGCCGGAAGAACGGCGCGAACCAGGCGTTCTGGACCACGTACTGGTTCAGTGCCCTGGCCGCGGCCGCTGCCTGGGTGTCTGAGCCCATCTGCATCGTGGTGAGATAACCGGCGACCGTGGTATTCGTGGAGTGGAAGGGATTGAAGGTGGCGTCCGGGGTCAGCAGGAACTCGGCCAGCTCCCAGGGGACGGGGTCTTCTTCCAGGGTGAAGTAGGTGGCCGGATACTTCGGGGCGAGGATCGCGGTGAAGATCGTCGAGGCCTGGTAGTCGGTGTAGACCACCTTGATGCCGATATTGGCCAGCTCGGCCTGGATCAGCGCGTAGGCCGCCTCGCCGAACGCGACCGTAATCGACGGCATGGCCAAGGTGAATCCGTGGGGGTAGCCGGCTTGCGCCAGCAGCTGCTTGGCTTTCGCCGGATCGAAGCTGTAGTACGAGTTCAGCGAGCTTTCATAACCCGGCGAGTCCGTCGGGAACACCTGCGTGGTCACCGATCCGTAGCCGTCGCTCATGTCCTTGAGCAGGGCGGTCCGGTCGAACGCGTCATTGATCGCCTGCCGCACCTTCACGTTGCCGAGCGGCCCGGACAATTTTCCGTTGCGGTCGAACAGGGACAGGCCGGCCCAGTTGAGCTCGAGCGGGTACACCGTGAAGCCCGCGTTCTGGATCTGCGGGATCGTGGTGTCGTCGAACGTGTTCGCCGCGTTGACCTGGCCGCCCTCGATGGCGTCCAGCACGGTCGTGGCGCTGCTGAAGACGTTCATGACGATCTTGGAGTAGTGCTGTTCCGGCTTATCCCAGTAATTCGGGTTGGCCGTGAAGACATAGGAACTGCCGACCACCGTGGCCGCGGTGTCCAGCTCGTAGGGACCCGAGCCGACCGGCACCGTCGCGGCCGTCGGACTTTTCCACGCCTTCGGGCTCTCCTGGGATCCGGCCGCCTCGCCCAGGTAGGTGAGGAAAGCGGGATCCGGCTGCTTCAGCTTGATCACCAGTTCTGTCGGGCTTACCGCGGTGGCCGACGCCATGTTGACCAGGTCCGAGGCGTTGTTGGAGGTGCCCTTGGCAAAGGCGTCCAGGTTCTCGACCGCGATGCTCGCATTGAACGGCGTCCCGTCGGTGAACGTGACGCCGGTCCGCAGCGTCAGGGTCAGGACGGTCTTGGCGGTGTTGTAGGACCACGCGGTGGCCAGATGCGGCTCGATGACGCCGGTCGGCGAGGACTGCAGCAGGCTGTCATAGACCGCCTGGTTGTAGGACGACTCGTTACCCCAGTTCATATCCGGGGCCTCGAAGGTCGTGGCCGGCGTGATGACGCCGAGCGTCAGCGTGGACGATGAGCCAGCCGGGCCGCCGCAGGCGCTGAGCACCAGCGGTCCCAGGAGCGCGAGAGCGGCGCCCGCGGCGGCTCCTGGCCACTTTCGATGAAACATGTCAGATCCCTTCCGGGAGATCTGGTGTCGTCACTCCCCTGAATAGGGCGTCGCATTTGTGCTGATGCGTCGCTGGCGCGGCTTCTTGATTGGTGCGGGCCGGTGCGGCAGAACCGCGCCGTCGCCGGCGTTCAGCCGCCACGTGCCCCGGCGGATCTGCCAAGATGGCCGGGCCGCGAGCCCACCTCCTGAGGTGAGGGATCATGAATTGTCCTGGGATCGTTAGCAGCAGTGGGATCAGTAAGTCGTACTTTTGTAGAACGTTCTACGATGTCTTGGGAGTAAATTAAGCTCGGGCGTGCGATCTCGTCAAGACATCTAAAGGTAACGAACGTGTAACAAGCCTGATTTGATCGAGACTTCTGAGACTCGATGGGGGTACGTGGTGATTTTGTGAAGGCTCGTGGTCCCGCGCCATGTCATGTCACGTAGATGCTGGCTACACTTCCTGTGTAGATCGTTATCGGGTAGGAGCGCATGATGAAGTCGCAGGACGCGATCCGGCGGGTGACGATCGCGGATGTGGCCAGACATGCCGGGGTCTCGACGGCCGCCGTGTCGAAGGTGCTGCGCAACGCCTACGGCGTCAGCGCCGACATGAGCCAGCGGGTCCGGTCGTCCATGGCCGAGCTGGGGTACCGGCCGCACGCCGCCGCCCGCGGCCTGCGCGGCCGGAGCTTCACCATCGGCTTGCTGCTCGACACCATCCACAACCCTTTCTACGGCGACATTCTCGACGGGGTCACGGCCGCTCTGGCCAAGACTGACTTCCAGGTGCTGGTCGGGTCGGCAGGGTCCGGCGCCCAGACTCAGGCGCGCCTCGCTGACGCGATGATTGACCGGGCCATGGACGGCCTCATTCTGGTCGCCCCTTCGATGTCGCGTTCGCAGGTCATTGTCGTGGCCAAGACGATCCCGACCGTTGTCGTCGCTAACCACGACACCGCCAATGAGTACGACTCGGTTGTAGATGACGACCTGGCGGGCGCCGCGCTTGTCGTGGATCATCTTGTCGCGCTCGGCCACCGCCGCATCGCCCACACCTCCGCCGCGACCAAAGGAGGCCAGTGGACGCGCCGTCCCGAACAGGTCCGCAGCGAAGGCTACCGGCAGGCTATGCACGCCCATGGCCTCGATGAGGCCGTGGCCATCGCGGGTACGAGCTACTCCGAAGAGGCTGGCTACCAAGCCGGGCGTGAGCTGCTCGACCGGCCCGGCCGGCCGACGGCCATCTTCGCCGGGGCCGATTTCGCGGCCCTGGGCGTGCTGCGGGCNNAGCGCGCCTATCAGCTTGACCAGCGTCGACCAGGCCGCCCACGACCTGGGCGCGACGGCCGCACGGCTCCTGTGTGAGCGTATGGACGGCCGCAGCCGCTCCGTTCTCACCTCCACCGCGCCCCAGCTGATCATCCGCGACACCACCGGTCCGCCGCCGTCATCTGAGGGATAAGAGAATTTTGCCGAACGAGCCGTGGTGCCTGTCCCCCAGACCAGACGATCACAGCGACAGCGGGTCGTTCTAGCGGTCCGCCAGCACGTCACCGCCGGGNNTGCCCTCAGGATCGGTGACCCAGCCGAACCGGCCGACACCCTCCATGTCCTGCGTCAATGAGCAAAGGCGTGACGGCGGCGCCCTAAGCGGAACGGGCAGCCATACCATCCCCATGTTGCAAGCAGACCACTAGCCCGCAGCGGGTCAAGAGTCAGCGCCGGTGTTCTACTGCACCAGTTGTATGACAAACTCAATACATGGCCGAAGAACCTTCCCAGGCAGGCTCGGTCTCCGTCCGCCGGGAAGCACCCGCTAGGACGCAAGCGAAGGTGCGCGCTGACCGCCCGCGCACCGGTCGGCGAGCGGCGAGCGGCACTGTGACCATGCAAGCAAGAATCGACGTCGGCTTCGCTCGAGAACTCGTCGAACATGACGCGGCCGTCCTCGGCCTGGAGGGACCTTCAGAGCTGGTACGGGAGGGCCTGCGTTTGCTTCACCGGCGTGCCCGCGAGATGGACCTAGCCGCGGCCTACGACGATTTCTACGCCGGGGAAACAGCTCCGCTGCCTGCAGGAGCGGTGGCAGCAGACGCTGTTTAGCCAGTGGATCCGCTAAGAGGCGACGTCTGGGACGCTCACCTTCCATGGGTCGGCGATCACCCGGTCGTCATATTGACGATCAACGTAATGATCCCTCGGCTGAGCGCAGTAACGGTGGCCGTCGTCACAGGAACTGAGGGACCTGTCCAGACCCACATATCCCTGGACCGCGAATCGGGCCTCACGGGCTACGATGTCAGCTTCGTCAACGCCACAGACTTGCACTCGATCGACAAGTCCCGGCTGCGCCGCCGGCGCGGAAGGCTTCACCTACGCGAGCTGATGAGCCTGGAAGAATCCGTTCGCACCTACCTGGGCCTCTGAGACGTACCCGCCTCTGACCCGAAGCTCACCGCCGAGTGCGGCGAACTTCGTCATCGTACGAGTTATGCCATGCGCGAGTAGCCGCCGTTCGGTGCCGTCCCCGGCACGTTACGATGACACCGTGAGCGCCCAGCCTGCCGAGCGTGAGGACCCGCTTGACCCGCAGCGGATCTTGGATCAGCTGCCCGCACACGAGCGCGGGTTTTTCCTGGACCAGTACCGGGAGGCGGTAGAAAATGCCCGCGACCCGGCCGGCTGGAAGCAACTGCAGCGCGTCCTGCGGCTGTGGAGATTTCATGCCGACGCCGCCAGGGACCCTGGCTACCGGGAGGCACTGGATGCTGCTCGCGGCCCTGTCAGCGGTGGCATGTCGCTGGAGGAAGCCGTCCGCGTATACCGCCCGGCTTCGTGAGCTGGCGGCCGTGGCTGGAAGTTGGCGCCCTGCGCCAGATGCAGGGCCTGCCGTCCGAGGCGTTCGAGATGCCGGCCCCTGGCGCCGCTATCCGGTCCGGACCACTGCGGCCGGGGGCGCCGACGGAACCGGGAGGTTCCGTGCGGTCAGGCCGGCTTCGATGGCCCGGACCACCGACTCGGCGACCTTTACCCGGGCCCACCGCTTGTCATCGGCCTCCACCAGCACCCACGGGGCGGCCGCGTGATCAGTCCGGTCCAGCATCTCCTCCACGGCCGCCTCGTACTGCCGCCGCTTCTCCCGATTCCGCCAGTCTTCCGCCGTCAGCTTCCAGGTCTTCAGCGGCTCGCGTTGCCGCGCCTTGAACCGCCTGAGCTGTTCGGCGGACGACAGGTGCAGCCAGAACTTGACCATGATCATGCCTTCGTCGGCCAGCGTCCGCTCGAACTCGACGATCTCCCGGTAGGCGCGCCGCCACTGCTCCTCGGTGGCGAATCCCTCGACTCGTTCGACCAGGACGCGGCCGTACCAGGACCGGTCCAGCACCGCCATGCCCCCCCAGCCGGGCAGCACCGGCCAGAACCGCCACAGGAAGTGGTGACGTTTCTCGTCATAGCTGGGCGCGCCGAACTGGGCGACCCGGACGTGCCGCGGGTCCAGCGGGGCGACGAGCCGTTTGATCGCCCCGCCCTTGCCGGAGGCGTCCCACCCCTCGAACACCACGCAGACCGGCGGCCCGAGCTGCGGATCGTCCCCGATCAGGCCGCCCAGGACCAGCCGCAGTTCCAGCAACCGGTCCTGCGCCGCGACCAGGCGGGTCGCTTCCTGGCTCGCCGTGAGCCTCAGGCCGAGATCCAGTCCGGCGAGTCTGCCGCCCTTGCCAGTCATGCGCCACGCCTCCCTACTTCCCGGCCTCCGGACCGAGGCCCATGCTCAGCAGCCGCTGTTCGAAATCGGCCCATGTCTTGCTCCACTCCGCGAACGGGCCGAGGATCTGCTCCAGCGCCGCGAGCTGCTCGTCGAACAAGGACAGCTGAGTCCTCAGCGTCTCGATGCTGTGCCGCTGGGCGGCGACGCTGTCGGTGAGCGCGGCCATCTGCGCCGCGGAAAAGGCGCCGGGCAGCGCAAGTCCGCCGCGGGCCGGCGGGGAGCTGGCGCCGAATCGGCCGAGGTCCTGCAGCCTGTCGTTGGTCGCCTGAAGCTGACCCATGAATTCCTGGACCAGGTCGGCCAGCCCACCGGAGGTGTTCTGCTCCTCGTCGGCCATCGACGTATTCCTTCCCGTGGCGCCCGAACCGCTGCCACCCGCGAACGTGCCCCGATTGCCCGCAGTTAATGCATCGGCCAGTCCGGAGAGAACTCGTTCGCTTTGCACCCCATACTGCGCCCACAGGCCGTGACAGGAGTATCGGCACTCATTGGATCACGGGTGATAAGCGGTCGATCTTGGCCGGATGTGAAGGACGGTCACGGTCTTGTCGTCAAACCGGTACCGGATGCGGTAGGTACCGCGGCGAGCCGTCCACTCGCCCGTATACGGTTCCAGCAGCGGTTTCCCCACGATCTGCGGCCTTGCCCGCAAGTCACCCTGGATCAGTTCCCAGGCCGCCGCGGCGACGGGCTCGGGCAGTTCTTCGGCGAGTTGCCGCCTGGCCGTGCGGGTAAGCACGATCCTGCGGCTCACTCATCGTCTCGTTTCCCGAGCCGGTCCCGCATCAGGCTCGCCATCTCCTCTTCGTCGATCACGTCACCCTCATCAGCCTCGCGCCGAGCCCGTTCAAACTCCACGCGATCCGCAGGATTCTGCAGAATTGCGAGCGTTTCCACGAGAGACTCAAAATCTTCCACCGAGAGGACCACCACGGCGGGCTCGCCGTTACGGGTAACCGTAACCTGCTCATGAGTCGCTACCGCTTCTTCCACCAGAGCGGAAAACCGTGTCTTGGCGGCGGCCAAGCTTATCGTCTTCATGGTCACAATTATAGTCCAGGTCAGAATCCTGGGCTACCGCTGTATGGTCGGTCCGGCTTGAAGGACTGCGACAAACCGGTGATGCTGTGATGAAAGATGCGGGTGACGACCGCGGCGGCGTGAAAGGCGGAACGATGACGGACACCCTGTCTGAACAGCCGGTAAGCCCGTATGTGGTGCACGGGGTGGCCGGGCTGCGCGAACGCGCGGGCTCCTCGCTCGGGACGAGCGGGTGGGTCACCGTGGACCAGGAAATGGTGACCACCTTCGCCGACCTCACCGGCGACCGGCAGTGGATTCATGTCGACCCGGAGCGGGCCAGCCAGGGACCATTCGGGACGACAGTCGCGCACGGGTTCTTCACCCTGGGCCTGTCGACCGGCCTGCTGTGGGACATTTTCACCGTCGACGACGTCGGTATGATCCTCAATTACGGGCTCAACCGGGTCCGCTTTCCCGCACCCTTGCCGGTCGGCTCTCGCATCCGCCTGCACGCGTCTTTGGCCGAAGTGACCGAGATCACCGACGGGATCCAGGTCGTCTATCACCTCGAGTACGAGATCGAGGGCAAGGAAAAGCCGCCCTGCGTGGCCGATCTCGTCTTCCGCTATTACACCTAGCCCGTCTCCCGGACCTGCTGACGAGCCGCGGCTCCCATGACGCGCTTCCGGGCTAGCAGTTCGCCGACCGCAACGATGCTGCACCATCAAGCCTGAGCGTGGCCCCAGAGGCTGGAGACGGGAAGGGCGTGGATGCCGTCGCCGAAGGAGCTTGCGTGCTGGCCGAGGTGAAGGACCACGCCGGCGCTGAACCGTGCGCCGAGGCGGTCCCGCAGCCAGCGCAAATGCTTTGCCGAGTCGGTGCCCGGGGAGGTCGTTGCCTTGACCTCGATGCCGACCACCATGCCGCCCGGGCCCTCAAGGATGAAGTCGATTTCCCTGTTGTCGTTCTCCCGGAACTGCCAGATGGAAACCGGAATCTCGCTGACCGTCGACAGCTTCATGAGCTCGGCGTGGACGAAGGTCTCGATGAGTCCGCCGAGCGCTGGGTGCCCAACTCGGCGCAGGTCGGCCTCTGTCGCGCCGAGCAGGTGGGCGGCCAGGCCAGAATCGGTGAGGAACACCTCGGACGTCTTCGACAGCCGCGAGGTCAGGTTCGTCGACCAGTGCAGCACCTCGGTCGTGAGGAACACCGTGTCCAGGTAGGTGAGATAGTTCCGGACGGTGGCGCGGTCTAGGTCGGCCGATCGTGCGAGGTCCGCCACCACGAGAGGCGACCCAGCGCGCGCCGCGACCAGGCCGATGAGCCGGGGGATCGCTTGGGCCTTGCCGATCTCGGCGAAGTCGCTTATGTCCCGGTTGATGACCGTGGTGAGGTATCCGTCATACCAGGCGCTGCGCGCGATCCGCGATCGCAGGCCGCGCACCTCCGGGTAGCCGCCGGAGCAGATCTCCCGGATGTATTCATCCCGCGTCCACGCCGACTCCGCGCCGCGCAGGCTGGCCGGCTCGCTGAAGACCCGGTTCAGGAAGTCGGCGGGACCTCGTGTGATTTCCGCCATGCTGAGCGGCCACAGATCGACGAACGCCGCGCGCCCGGCGAGCGACTCCGACAGCGTCGGGACCGTCAGGAACCTGCTCGACCCGGAGAGGATGAACCGGCCCGGGCGCGGGTCCTCGTCGACCGCGATCTTGATCGCGCGGACCAGCCAGTCGCCGCCCAGGTGGACTTCGTCGATGAGCCGCGGCGGCTCGCCCTCGGCCGCGAACGCGACCGGGTCGGCGATCGCCGCCTGCTGGTCCTGGCGGTTGTCGAGTGTCCGGTAGCTGCCGCCATGCACTCGCTGGTACTGCCTGAGCATCGTCGTTTTTCCCGACTGGCGCGGCCCGTTGACGATCACGATCCGCAGCGCAGACGCAAGCTCATCAAGCAGTCCCCGCGCCAGCCGGGGAACCAGCTCGGCCACCGGAATCCCCCCAATCTGTCGACTGATCCATCAGAAATCTGCTGACTGACTCCCCAATTTTACACTGACTAAGCAGCTGAACGAGGACTGAACCTCGCGGACCGCCGCCCGAGGGAAGGCCGACAGAAGGAACCACGGTCAAAACTCAGCAAGCGCGGTCTTAGTTCGCCCGGGCCGGCAGGCCAAGATGACGGGCGATGAGCATGCGCTGGATCTCCGACGTTCCTTCGCCGATCTCGAGTATTTTCGCGTCCCGGTAGAACCGTCCGACGGGAAACTCGTTCATGAATCCGTAGCCGCCGAATATCTGGGTGGCATCTCGCGCGTTGTCCATGGCCGCGTTGGAAGAGACGAGCTTGGCCACCGCGGCTTCCTTCTTGAACGGCTGACCCGCGAGCATCCGGGCCGCGGCGGCGTAGTAGCAAGCGCGGGCCGCGCAGGTCCTGGCCTCCATGTCGGCGATCTTGAACTGGATCGCCTGGTACTGCCCGATCGGCCGGCCGAACGCCTCGCGCTGCGGCACATAGCCCAGGCACTCGTCCACGCATCCTTGCGCCAGCCCGACGGCCAGCGCGGCGATGGCGATCCGGCCCTCGTCCAGGATGCTCAGGAACTGGGCGTAGCCCTTGCCCGGGGTGCCGAGCAGGTTGGCTTCCGGCACGCGGACGTCGGTGAACGAGAGTTCCCGCGTATCAGAAGCCGACCAGCCCACCTTGGAGTACTTCTTGCCGACCAGGAAACCCGCCGTCCCGGACGGGACAATGATGGTGGAGATGCCGCCATCGGGGGTCCGCGCCGTCACGGTCACGAACTGCGTGATATCCGTGCCGGCGTTGGTGATGAAGGACTTCGAGCCGTTGACGATCCACTGACCCTCGTGGCCGGCTGCGCCGCTGTCGAGCTCCGCGGTCGTGCGCATCCCGCCCGGGACATCAGAGCCGCCGCCGGGTTCGGTCAGGCCGAACGCGGCGAGCGCCGTCCCGGCGCAGAGCTGGGGCAGCCAGCGTTGTTTCTGGTCTTCGCGGCCGAACCGGTACACGGGCATCGCGCCGAGGGAGACAGCCGCTTCCAGGGTGATGGCCACCGAGGAGTCGACTCTGGCCAGTTCCTCCAGCGCCAGGCACAAGGCGAAGTAATCGCCGCCCATGCCGCCGTACTCCTCGGGGAACGGCAAGCCGAACAGGCCCATCTTCCCCATGGCGGCGACAATCTCGTACGGGAACGCGCCGCGCTCGTAAAAATCTCCGATCACGGGGGCCACCTGGCTGCGGGCGAAGTCCGCCACCGTGCCGCGCAGCACTTCCTGGTCCTCGGTCAGTGTGAAGTCGATCATCGCTCACCCTCCGGTGCCTTCGGAACTTCTACGTCGATCACGGCGAGCACCTGATCAGCGGTGACCTGGCTGCCCGGCTGCACCGCCAGGGAGGTCACGATTCCGCCGACCGGAGCGGTCACGGTGTGTTCCATCTTCATCGCTTCGATGATCACCAGCGGCTCGCCCGGCTGGACGGCAGCGCCCGTGACGACCTTGACCACCTGCACGACGCCGGGCATCGGGCTCGTCACGGTGCCCGCTGACGTCGACGACGCGGCCGCCTTGTCCGAGATGGGCTCCGTGGCACGCAACGCCCAGGTATGACCGTCGCGGCCCAGCCAGGATGTTTCCTGGTCGCGGGCGCAGAAATAGCGGGTCAGCTGGCCGGCGTAGCTGACGGTCAGGATGGCCCCGGTGCGGGACGCGCTGGCGGGCACCGGATCGCTGTCGTCGACGGACACGTCCGCGGCCGCGGCCAGGCCGCGAACCCGGATGGTGTGACCAGCGATGTGCCACGTGGTCCAGGCGTTTCCTCCGGCCCGCCAGCTATCGGGCACCTGCCAGGGGCCGGGGGCGGGCACCTCCAGGGCCAGCAGACGCTCCAGCGCGGCGGCCGCCAGGACCGCGGCCGGGACACTGGCCGCGGCCGGTGCCCCTCCCGCGGCGCCCGTGCCCGCTCCTGCTGTGCCCGCTCCCGCCGAGGGCTGCGGCGCCCGGCGCTCGGCCAGGCCCGTGTCCAGGCGGCCGGCCCGGACGTCCGGGTCGGCGAGCAGCGAGCGAAGGAACGCCACGTTGGTCCCGACTCCGAGCAGGGCGTAACTGCCCAGGGCGCGGTCGAGGCGGCTCAGCGCGGCCGGGCGGTCCGGACCCCACGCGATCACCTTGGCGAGCATGGGGTCGAAGCCGCTGCCGACGGTCGTGCCCGGGCTGAGGCCCGAATCGACCCGTACGTGCGGCCGGTCCGGCTCGGCCAGCACCAGCACCGTGCCCCCGGTGGGCAGGAAGTTCCTGGCCGGGTCCTCGGCGTAGATCCGCGCCTCGATCGCGTGCCCGGCGAACGCGACGCTGCCCTGGGCGAACGGCAGCGGCTGGCCGGCCGCGACCCGCAGCTGGAGCTCCACCAGGTCCAGGGATCCCGGCGTGCCCGTTGCGACCGCCATCTCGGTGACCGGATGTTCCACCTGCAGGCGGGTGTTCATTTCCATGAAGAAGAACTCGCCGGGCCGGTCAGCCGAGACGATGTACTCCACGGTCCCGGCGCCGACATAGCCGACCGCCCGCGCGGCGGCAACGGCGCTGGCGCCCATCGCGGCGCGGATACCGGGGCCGTCTGGGCCGCTGAGCAGCGGCGACGGTGCCTCTTCGATGATTTTCTGGTGACGGCGCTGCAGGCTGCACTCACGCTCACCGAGGTGGATGACGTGGCCGCGGGTGTCGGCGAACACCTGAATCTCGATGTGGCGCGGGTTGGTGATCCACCGTTCGACGAGCAGCGTTCCGTCGCCGAACGACGCGGTGGCCTCCCGCCGGGCGGCGGCGATGGCCTCGGCCAGGCCGGCCGGGTCGGTGACGAGCCGCATGCCCTTGCCGCCGCCGCCCGCTGAGGGCTTGAGCAGGACCGGCTGGCCGGCGGTCAGCCCGATCTGGTGGGCCGCCNNGGGCCAGAGCCGGATTCTCGGCCAGGAATCCGTAGCCGGGGTGGACCGCCTGCGCGCCGCTCGCGCGGGCCGCCGCGATGATCTCCTCGATCGACAGGTAGCTCCGCACCCGGAACGCGGCGTCGGCCTCCCGGACGTGCCGGGCGTCGGCGTCGGCGTCGGTGTAGGTCGCCACCGAGCGGATTTCCAGGGCGCGCAGCGTGCGCTGGATGCGGACGGCGATCTCGCCGCGATTGGCAATCAGGACCGAGTCGAACATGATCACATCCGGAAAATGCCGTAGCCGGGAGACTCCAGCGGAGCTCCGGCGCAGGCTGCGAGCGCCAGTCCGAGGTGCCGGCGGGTATCCAGGGGGTCGATCACGCCGTCGTCCCAGATCCGGGCCGTGGCGTAGTAGGGGTTGCCCTGTTCCTCGTACTGCTCGCGGATCGGGCGCTTGAATTCCTCTTCGGCTTCGCCCGTCCAGTCCGGCCCGAGCTGCTCGCGGCGCACCGTGGCCAGGACGGCGGCCGCCTGCTCGCCGCCCATGACCGAGATGCGGGCGTTCGGCCACATCCACAGGAACCGGCCGCCGTACGCGCGGCCGCACATCGCGTAGTTCCCGGCGCCGAACGAGCCCCCGATGATGACGGTCAGCTTCGGCACCCGGGCGCAGGCCACCGCGGTGACCATCTTGGCTCCGTGCTTGGCGATTCCGCCGGCCTCGTACTCGCGGCCGACCATGAAGCCGGTGATGTTCTGCAAGAACACGATCGGCGTGCGGCGCTGGTCGCACAGCTCGATGAAGTGGGCGCCCTTGAGGGCGGACTCGCTGAACAGGACGCCGTTGTTGGCGATAATCCCCACCGGGTGACCGTGGATGCGAGCGAAGCCGGTGACCAGCGTGGTCCCGTACTCGTGCTTGAACTCGTGAAACCGGCTGCCGTCGACCAGGCGCGCGATGATCTCCCGGACGTCGTACTGCGTGCGCAGGTCCGCCGGGATGACGCCGGGCAGGGTGGCCGGGTCGACGTCCGGTTCCTCCGGCGGCAGGACCTGCCACGGGGCCGG